>NZ_ANBC01000763.1 GCF_000341125.1 Nocardiopsis lucentensis DSM 44048
CGGTCATCGCGCGGTGAAGATCAAGGTCGGGTCCGCGGACGCGGGCCGGGACGTGGAGCGGGTCGCGGCGGTGCGGGAGGTGTTGGGGCCGGACCGGTTGTTGATGGTCGACGCCAACCAGCGGTGGGACGTGCCGACGGCGGCCCGGGCGCTGTCGGCGTTGGAGCCGTTCGACCCGCACTTCGTGGAGGAGCCGTTGGTCGCGGGGGATCTGGCGGCGCACGCGCGTCTGCGGGAGCGGACGGGTGTGCCGTTCGCGGTGGGTGAGAACCTGCGCACGGTGGAGGAGTTCGAGAGGGCGGTGGAGTTGGGGGTGTGTGACGTCGCCCAGCCCAACGTGGTGCGGGTGGGCGGGGTCACGCCGTTCTTGAGGATCGCGGAGTCGATGGCGCGTCGGGGTGTGCCGGTGGCTCCGCACCTGTTGCCCGAGCTGTCGGGACAGTTGGCGTTGTGTCTGCCCCGGGTGGCGATGGTCGAGGACGTCGACCGGGCCTCCTTCGCCGCGCTGGGTGCGTTGGCCCGTCCCAGCGGGGTGGAGTTCGACGGGGGGCGGGTGCGCGCCGACACCGGGCTCGGCCACGGTCTGGTGTTCTCCGACACGCTCGCCCCGGTCGTGTCCGCCTCCCGCTAGCGGCGGGGGGGCG
>NZ_ANBC01000764.1 GCF_000341125.1 Nocardiopsis lucentensis DSM 44048
ACCGGTGGGCCGGGGTGTCCCTCCCGTGGGGGCGCTCCGGCCCGCTTCGTGGGGGTCGGGTCAGGAGGCGTCGTGCGCGGTGGTGTCGGTGCGGTCGAGGTAGTGCGAGAGTTCGGCTCCGGCCGCGAGCATGGCGCGGGAGCGCCGGGTGAGGTCGGCCCGCCAGGTGCGCAGGGCCTCGTCCAGTGCGGCCACCCCTCCGGCGTTCCTGACCTGCTCGGTGATGGTGGCGATGTGGGCGAGGGGGTGGCCGCCGCGCCGTAGCTGGTGGGCGAGGTGGGCGTCGCGGACCGCGTCCGGGGGGTAGTGGCGGTGGCCGGTGGCGGGGTCGCGGTCGGGGCGCAGGATGCCGGCCTTCTCCCATTTACGGAGGGTGGCCGGGCGGATGTCGAGCTGGTGGGCCAGGGCGCCGATGGTCGGGGGGCGCCGGTGTGCCGGGGTGGGGGGCTCGCCCGTGGTGAGGTCGTCCAGGGCGGCGGTGACCTCGTCGAGGGTGGTGCGGTCGCGCAGGGCCCGGACGTGGCTCTGGTCGACGAGGCGCAGGACGGTGTCGTGGTCGCCGGTGTTGGCGGCCCGCATGATCGCGGCGGCGGTCTGGTGTCCGTGTCCGGCGCGCAGGGCCAGGAAGGCGCGCAGCGCCTGGGCGTGGGTCGGGGTGTACTGGCGGAACCCGTGGTCGGTGCGCGGGGCGGCGGGCAGGATCCCGTCGTCCTCGTAGTTGCGGACGGCCTGGGTGGACAGGCCGTGTTCGCGGGCCAGGTCGACGGGCCGGAGCCGGTCGCGGTGCGGCATGGTTCACCTCGGGTTTGAGGTTTTGTCAGTGGTTTTCGTGCTTGTCACGGTGAAAGTCTCCACCGAAGGTTCAAGGATACGGTCGAAGATGTTGTCCGCGATCTTCGGAGGTTCACGATGTCGGTGTCATCTGCTGTCCGCCCGCTGGGACCGCCCTCCGGCGGGTCCGGTCTCGTCTCGGGGTTGGACGCCTTCCTCGGCTCCGTGCGGTGTCGGCCGCGGCTCCTGGGGTTGGGCGAACCCACCCACGGTGTGGAGGCCTTCCCCCGTCTGCGCAACCGGGTGCTGCGTCACCTGGTGGAGCGGTGGGGATACCGGTCGATCGCGGTCGAGAGCGACTGCCTGGCGGCGCTGGCGGTCGACGCCTACGTGCGAGGAGGTGACGGTGACCTGGACGAGGTCCTGTCGACCGGTTTCAGCCACGGTTTCGGTGAGCAGGCCGCCAACCGGGAGCTGCTGGAGTGGATGCGCGCGTACAACGGGGGGCGGGAACCGGCCGACCGGGTCGGGTTCCACGGGTTCGACGGCCCGCTCGAGATGTCGGGGGCGGCCAGCCCGCGCACCGCTCTGGCCGGGTTGCACGCCTATCTGGCGGCTTACGTGGATCCGGGCCGGATCCCGCACGGGTGGGAGAACGTGGACGCGCTGCTCGGTGACGACGGGGAGTGGACCGAACCCGCGGCGATGATGGACCCCGGCCGGTCGATCGGTGCGGGCGAGCGGGCGCGGGAGTTGAGGATCGTCGCCGACGACCTGGCCGGGCTCCTGTGGTCGGAGGCTCCGGAGCTGGTGGCGTCCGGTTCCCGTGAGGAGTACCGGCGGGCGTGTCTGTTCGGGCGTACCGCTCGGGGCCTGCTGCGGTACCACGCGGTCATGGCGGACTCCTCGGTCGGCCAGGCCACGCGTGTGGGGCGGTTGGGGGGAGCCAGGGACGCCATGATGGCCGACAACCTGCTGGCCCTCGTGCGCGCCGAGCGGGACCGGGGGCCGACGCTGGTGTTCGCCCACAACCAGCACCTGCGGCGCGAGCGCGCCGCGATGACCATGGCGGGGTCTCAGGTGGGGTGGTGGTGTGCCGGGGCGGTCGCGGCGACGGCCCTGGGCGAGGAGTACGCGGTGATCGCCGCCGACACCGGGACCGCCCCCTGGCCGGGGTTGGAGGACCCCGGTCCCGACACCGTGCGGGGGGTGCTGCGGGAGGCGACGGAGGGCGAGGCGCTGTTCGCCGCCGACCGGGTGGCGGCCGTCCTGGACGGGCGGGGCGGGGCCACGGCGTCGGACACCGCGCGGGACTACCGCTACTTCCCGCTGGGGCTGGCGGACCTGGGCGGGGTCGACGCGGTGGCCTTCCTGGAGGACGCGGCGTCCGGGACCGGGTGACGTGTTGGCCGGGGGCCAGCGGTCGCC
>NZ_ANBC01000765.1 GCF_000341125.1 Nocardiopsis lucentensis DSM 44048
TGGGCGCCGACCAGGTCCCGCACGTGCGCGAGGACCTCCTCTGCGGGTCGGGGGGTCGAGTCGGCGTCCGCCGCGCAGGCGCAGGGCCAGGTGTTCGTCGGCCGCCTCGCGGGCTCCGACCACCGCTTGGTAGGGGATCAGCCGGGCCTGGCGGATCCGGGTGCCCAGGCTGCCGCGTTCGGGGTCCAGGACCTGGGCGCGCAGTCCGTGGTCGGCGCACCTTCGGGCGACGGCGCGGGCGTGGTCGTGCTGGTCGGAGGAGACCGGCAGGACGGCCACCTGGGTGGGGGCGAGCCAGGCGGGGAAGGCGCCTCCGTGTTGTTCGAGCAGGTGCGCCACGGCCCGCTCCAGGCTGCCGACGATGCTGCGGTGCACCATGACCGGGCGGTGCCGGGCGCCGTCCGCGCCGACGTAGCGCAGGTCGAAGCGCTCGGGCTGGTGGAAGTCGACCTGGACGGTGGACAGGGTGGACTCGCGGCCCGCGCCGTCTTTGACCTGTACGTCGATTTTCGGTCCGTAGAAGGCGGCCTCGCCCTCGTCCGCGTCGTAGGGCAGGCCGAGGCCGTCCAGGGTCCGGGCGCGTCGTTGAGTTGGATGGCCCGCACACGGGTCAGCTCGCCCAGGACCCCGGACAGCTCGGAGCGGTACATGGCGCCGAGTTCGGCGATTCGCAGGGGCAGGTCGCGGTGGCTGCGTGGGTGGGACCGGAAGATGAGCGCTTGACATCCTCCCCCTCGTGAACGAGGGGGATTCCAACAACACCGACTCAGAAGAGCGGGAGTTGCTGGGGTTCACGGACGCTCACGGGATCTCTCCTGGTCGCCCCTCCGGCACGGGTCTTCGACCCGGGGCTTGCACCCTGCCCTGCCGCGACGTTGTAGGAAGCATTCAGGTCGGCGTTGCAGGTGAATCCGCAGTTGGTGCACGACCACTCGGCTTGGCTCTTGCGCGAGTTCTTGTCGATCCACTTGCAGTCGCTGCATTGCAGACTGGTGTAGGGGGCCGGGATGTCTTCAACCCGGCCAGGGGCTTTGTGTCCGGTCCGGGTGCGAAGGAGTCCCCATCCTTGAGCGAGGATGGCCCGGTTCAGGCCAGATTTTTGGGCGACGTTGCGCCCGGGCTCGATGGCGGTGCCCCGCGCGGAGGCCGTCATGTTCTTGATGTTGAGGCGTTCGAACCGTATGGTGTCGAAGCCGCGGGCCAGACGGGTGGAGGTTTTCTCCGCCCAGTCCTTGCGCCGGTTCGCCTCCTTACGCCGGTACCGGTTGACCTTCGCCAGTTCGGCTTTGCGCTGTGGGCTGCCCTTCGCGGCGCGTGCGGCACGGCGTTCGTGCTTGCGGCGCTTGGCTCGTTCCTTCTTCGACAGTTGCGGGCAGTTGAGCATCTTGCCCGAAGAGAGGGCGGCGGTGATGGTCACGCCCCGGTCGATGCCGACCACGGACCCGTCGCCGGGCGCCTCGATCGGGTCGGGTACCACGGCGAAGCTGATGTGCCACTGGCCGTGCCGGTAGGTCACCCGGTACGACTTGGCGTCCGGCAGACCCTGGTGGGTGTTGCGGAACTTCACCCACCCGCACCCTGGGATCTTGACCTGGGCCCACTTCTTGTTGAGCTTGTGCACCAGCACTTTGCGGTGCATGACCTGCTTGCCCTTGGCGTTCAAGAGAGGTTCGCCGTCAGCCGTGAACGCCAGAACCCGGCCGGTCCCGATGATCCGGAACCCTTCGTTGCGGTACTTCTTGCGCGGCGTCGGATACCGGTGCGAGCCGTTGAAGAAGTTCGTCAGGGCCTGGTCAAAGTCCCGCAGCGCCTGCTGCTGGACGTCCACATTCCCGGACGCCACCCAATTGATGTAGTCGGCTTCCTCCGAGCTCATGCCGGTGGTATCGGTCTGGCGTACCTGCGACAGCATCCGGCACATCCCCGCGAACCGGGGCGGCCGTTCGGTACGGGCCCCGCCCTTGCGGTAGGAGGAGTTGACCTCCAACGCCAGGTTCCAGGCATGCCGGGCCTGCGCGCAATGCCCGAACAGCTGGGCTTCCTGTGCGCGGGTGGGGTGCAATCGGAACCTGGGCATGCCGTCAGTTTACCATCACTTTGCCAGTAGAGTGATGGCATGCAGAAGATCACGGTGAGACTCCCCGACGAGTTGAACGAACAACTCAAAGCAGCGGCGGCGGCCGACGACCGGTCTGTGAACTCCTACCTGGTCGCCCTGATCCGCCGGACCGTCGGCGCTGGCGAGACGACGAACCGCCCCTGAGGGAGGTTCGTCGTCCTCTGTGCCGCTACGCGGCGGACCGCATTCACCCCCGGCCTGAAGGCCGGGGCACCCTGCGGATTATCAGGTGGCGTACGGTCGCTCCGTCGGGCAGCCAGTAGGGCAGTCCGGACCCGATCAGCGGGTCGGTGCCGAACAGACGCAGTTCGCGGCCGAGCTTGCGGTGGTCGTGCACGGTGGTCTCCTCGCGTTCGGCGGGCGAGTGACCGGACGACCAAGCCCCGGGGCACTCGCCCCGGGGCTTGGTGTGAGAACAGGTGTCAGCGCGCCGGGACTGGGTCCGGCGTCGTCGTGACGGTGGCGCGCTGCTGCATGGTGGACACGGTAGCAAAGACCGTTCAGCGCGTGGGCGGCGCCGTGCTGGCGCGTTCGACGACCTGGCCCTGGACGATCACCACGCGCGGTTCTTCGCTGGGTTCGCCGTCCAGTGCCAGCATCGCGGCCCGGCGGCCGATGTCCTCCAGGGGGAGGCGCACCGTGGTCAAGGCCGGGGTGAGGTCGCGCAGGGTGGGGATGTCGTCGAAGCCGGCCACCGACAGGTCCTCGGGGACGCGTAGCCCCAGGTCGCGCAGGGCCGCCATCGCGCCGGTGGCCATGACGTCGTTGACCGCGAACAGGCAGGTGGCGTCGGTTCCCATGGTCATGAGGCGGCGGGTGGACTCGTAGCCGCCGTCGCGGGTGAAGGCGCCGTGGACCACGTTGTGGTGGGCCAGTTCCAGCCCGGCGGCCGACAGTGTCGAGTGGAACCCGTCCAGGCGTTCGCGGGCGGTGCGCAGGTCGGTGGGTCCGGCCAGGATCGCGAACTCGCGGTGGCCCTGGGCGATGAGGTGGCGGGCCAGGTCGGCCGCCCCGGTGTGGTTGTCGGGGCAGATGGTGTCGGCGGGCAGTCCCTGTTGGGACACGCACGCCACCCGGCCGCCCTGTTTGCGGAACGCGCTGATCTCCTCGGCCAGGCGCCGGTTGCTCCCCTCGTCGGTGGAACGGGATCCGACCAGGACCACCGCGCGTGCCCGGTGGGCTCGCAGGGTGGCCAGGATCTGGTTCTCCTTGTGGGGGGAGCGGCTGGTGGTGCCCAGGACCAGGACCAGTTCCTGTTCTTCGGTGTGTTGGGTGACGCCCGAGGCGATCGAGGAGAAGTAGGGGTCGGCGATGTCGTGGACGATGAGACCGACCAGTGAGCTGCTGTTGCGGGCCAGGGTCTGTGCTGAGGCGTTGGCCAGGTAGCCCAGTTCGCGTGCGCTGGTGGTCACTTTGTCGCGCAGGCGCTGGCTCACCTGTCGGGTGCTGCCGTTGATCACCCTGGAGGCCGTGGCCAAGGAGACCCCGGCGTGCTGGGCGACCTGTTCCAGTGTCACGTAACCGGACTCCACGCCGTTTCGCCTCCTGCTGCGCGCCACCTTGGAAAACTCTTTCCCTTGTAGCGTAGCGGAGTCGTGTCCGCTGCTTACGGACGGTCGGTCGCCGCGTGGGCGGGCATCTGGTGGCGCCAGGTGCGGGTGGGGTTCCAGCCCAAGGCGGTGCGGGCCTTGTCCGCGGAGAAGGCCGACCGGCCGTCGGCCAGGGCGGGGGCGGCGTCGGTGGTCGCGGGGTGGTGGCGCGGGAGCAGGGTGTGGATCGGTTCTGTGGCCAGTGGGTCGGGCGCCACGGCGTTGAACACCTGGCCGCCGGTGACCTTGTCGGGGTTTTCCACCACGAGCGCGAACAGCTCGGCGGCGTCGCGGGCGTCCACGTAGTTGAACAGCGACGTGGCGGCCAGGGCGGGGTCGGCCAGGCGCTCGGCCATGGTGTGTCCCTGCTGTGTGGCCGCGCCGGCCCACTCCTCGGGGGCGACCACGTACCCGGGCCGTACGCACGAGAGGACGCAGTCGTCGGCGGTGCGGGCCAGTGTGCGCACGGTCTGCTCGATGATGGCCTTGCTCAGCCCGTAGGCGTGCCAGGGCTCGACCGGGTGGTCCTCGTCCAGCGGCAGGGAGCGGGGGC
>NZ_ANBC01000766.1 GCF_000341125.1 Nocardiopsis lucentensis DSM 44048
CCCGGACAGCACCGCCCACGCCAGGCGGGTGTTGACCGACAGGGTGTCCAGGTCGGGGTGGGTGAAGGGCACCGCGATGCCGGCCAGGTGGACGACGGCCTCGGGGCGGGCCCGGGTGAGAACGTCCTCGCGGGCGGTTTCGTCGAGCAGGTCGGCGACGATCCCCTCCACTCCGGGGTCGGGGGAGGGGGAGGTGTCGGCTGAGACGACGTGGTGGCCGCGTTCGGTCAGGGTGGCCACGACACTGCGGCCGAGCCGTCCCGAGCCGCCGGTGACGAGGACGCGCATGGGCGCCGCCTTCCTGGGTTCGTTCTTCCTGGGTGTGGGGTGTGTGGGTGGGGGTGGTCACGCCAGGTCGCGGGCGCACCGGGCCAGGTCGCCGGGGTCGGTGGTGTGTCCGTCGTGGATCGCGGTGCGCAGCCGCCGTTCCAGGGTGGAGCCCCGGGGCACGGGCAGTCGGGTGTCCCAGGCCAGGGCGGGTCCCGCGCCGGGGTACTCCCGGGCGCGCAGGAACCAGGGGTCGGCGCGGGGGCCCGGCTGGAGGAGGACGAGGGTCCAGGGGGCGCCGTGGGTCGTGGTCCCGGCGATGGAGAGCCAGTCGGCGCGGGAGCCGTGCAGGGCCTTCTCCCCGTGGAGGCCCCCGGCGCCGGTGCAGGTGGGCGGGGCTGGGGCGATGGGGGCCCGCCAGAACAGGCCGCCGTAGCCCGCGCCGGGGCGTCCGTTGGTGGCGGGGGTGCCCACGCTCAGGTCCCGGCCGCTGGTGTTGGTCAGCCGGACGCGCAGGTCCAGGACCCAGGTGTGCTCGTCCAGGGGCAGGGCGCGGGTGGTGCGCTCCTCCCTCAGGAGTTCCCCGCCCCCGGTGTCGGTCCACGACAGCACCTGCACGTGGTGGTCGGGCTCGCGGACCGTCCAGGAGACGTGGCTTTGGCGGCCGTGGTTGTCGAGCAGGACCGGTCCACGGTCGCGGGTGAAGGTGGTTCCTCCCCAGAAGCTGACCCCGGACACGTCGGGGACGGCCACGCTGACGCCGAAGTGGTGCGGGTGGTCGTCGGGGTACTCCTCGGTGACCATCGTCCCGCCCGTGGTGCGGACGGGGTGCAGGTAGGGACGGGGTGACAGGTGCGGTTCGATCCGGGTGCCGTCCTGGAGGCGGGCCAGGACGGCACCCTGGAGTGACAGGTCGGCGGTGGTCACGGCCGGGCCTCCACGGTGGGCTCGGGCGCCCGGACGTCGGGGGACCAGGCGGGGTCGAGTTCGGAGAACAGCGCCAGGCTCTGGGCGCTGCGGTGGACGAGGGCGTCGATCCCGGTGATCACGCGTCGGGTCCCCTCGGGGGTGCGGCTCACCCGTTGGCGTGCGTCGGGGACCGTGACGGGGTCGGGGGCGGTGCGCACCGCCTCCAGCACGTGCATGAACGCGTGGGTGGCGCGGGGTGGGACCAGGAGGGGAGCGTCCCCGTCCACGTGGGCGAGGAGGTTCTCCAGCAGGCCGGTGCGCGGATGGGTGGTGGTCAGCGGGGCGCGGCCGGGGCGGTGGAGGGTGACCCGGTCCAGGGTGTAGTCGAGATCGATCCGGCCGAGGGTGCCGTGGACGGTCAGTCGGGGCGGCAGGCTCTCCTGGGCGCACAGGGTCACGGCCACGGTGATGGGTGTGCCGTCGGGTGTGCGTATGCGCAGGCAGGAGGTGTCGTCGCTTTCGATGGGGTGGGCGTGGAACAGCTCCAGTTCGATCTGGGCCGGTGGGTTCGCGCTGGCCCCGGCCACGGACAGCGCGGTGGCCACGGCGTGCGCGAAGGGGTTGGTGAGGGCGCCGTCGACGACGTCGCGGTCGTGGAGTCGGCGCCGCCCGGCCCAGGGGGCCCGGTCGTAGTAGGTGGAGGTGCGGATCCATGTGCCCGCGCCGCCGATACCGCGTAGTTCTCCGACGCTCCCGTCGTCGATGAGTTGGCGGACGGTGTCCAGGGCGTGGGAGCCCAGGCTCTGGAAGCCGATCTGGCAGGCCAGGTCGGAGGCGTCCACGGCGGCCACGAGCTGGTCGAACTCGGCCAGGGTGGCGGTGGTGGGCTTCTCCAGCAGCACGTGGGAGCCGTGGTCGAGGGCGGTGCGGACCAGCGGCAGGTGGGTGGGGATGGGGGTGGCGAGGATGGTGACGCTGGCGCCGGTGGCGTCGATCGCCTCGCCCAGGTCGGCGAAGTGGGGGACGGCGCTGTGACCTTCCAGGTCGTCGTCGGCGGCGGGGGGCGTGGGGTCGCAGACGCCGACCAGTCGCACGAGGCCGCTCTCGCTGAGGGGGAGCAGGGCTTTGAGGTGGTGGCGTCCGTGGCCGTGGACCCCGGCCAGCAGGATGGGGACGGGGGCGTTCACCGCTGGGCCTTCAGTAGGTCGTCGACCCTGATCGGGGTTCCCGAGGCGATGGAGGCGTTGGCGGCCAGGCCGGTGAGGAGCGCGTTGCCGCCGTCGGCGTGGTCGGGGCGGATGCCGTCGTCGGCTCCGCCGAACAGCGAGGAGAGCATGACCTGGTCGCCGCCGCCGTGTGAGCCCTCGCCGACCGCGATGGGGATCTCCTCGGGTGGTTGCCAGTGGCGCCGCAGCCACAGGCGGGCGGTGGTGTTCTCCTTGGGAGCGGGCATGCCGCGCACGGGGGTGGTCTCGTCCTGGTGGGGGGAGGTGTACTCGAACTCGGTCATGTCCAGTTCCAGGCGTCCCCTGCTGCCGGTGAGGGAGATCCGGTAGCCCTCCCAAGGGGCGTAGGCGACCAGGTGGTAGCTCAGGCGGGCCCCGGTGTCGTAGGTGACCAGGACGGACATGTCGTCCTCGATGGTGATGCCGGGGCCGAAGACGTTCTGGTCGCGGTGGTAGCCGTCCTCGTGTTCGGCGTCCAGGTACAGGGCGCTGAGGTCGGGGCTGTCGCTCATGTGCAGGGCGAAGGGGTCGTCGGCGGCGGAGGACGAGCCGTGGGTGCGGTCGTAGTCGGCGGCCAGGCCGTGGCGGCGCCCGTTGGCGTCGCCGTAGAAGAACAGGTCGCCCCGGGCGAAGACCTCGGTGGGGCGGGCGCCGATCCACCAGTTGACGAGGTCGAAGTGGTGGCTGGCCTTGTGGACGAGCAGGCCGCCGGACTGGGTCTTGTCGCGGTGCCAGCGGCGGAAGTAGTCGGCGCCGTGGCGCAGGTCCAGGAGCCACTCGAAGTGGACCGAGCCGATCTCGCCGATGACGTCGGAGGCGATGAGTTCGCGCAGCTGCCGGTGGACGGGGTTGTAGCGGTAGTTGAAGCCGACGGTCACCCGGCCCCCGGTGCGGGCCTGGGCCTCGTTGATGCGGTGCAGCCCGTCGAGGTCGGCGGTGAGGGGTTTTTCGGTGATCGCGTCGGCTCCGGCTTCCAGGGCGGCGACCACGTAGTGGGCGTGGGTGCGGTCGACGGTGCACACGATGACCTCGTCGACCCGCTCCCGGGCGAGCATGCGGGTGAAGTCGTCGGGGGTGTAGGTCGGGACCGCCTGGAACCCCGCGTCGGTGATGATCCGGTTGTGGACGGCCATCCGGGTCCGGTTGGTGTCGCACAGGGCGACCAGTCGGCCCTGGTTCCGGTGGCTCACGGTCAGCGCCCAGGTGTACATGCGGGCGCGGGATCCGGTTCCGACGATGGCGTACCTGCGTGGGGTGGTGTCGTTCACACACCGCATGGTAAACGCTTTCCATAGCGTTCGACAAGGGTGGGGGCCGTTGTGGAGGTCGCGCCGCGCGAGGCGTCGCCTTCGACGGGGCGGGGGTGGCGCCAGAGATGAGGGGTGCGGGGAGTCGCCTCCGGGAGTGGTCACACCTCGGGGTGCTCGCCGACATCGCGCTGGTCGGGGGTACGGAGCACGGTTTGGGGGAAACCCGTCGTTGACACCCGTGTAACCCGATGCTAGAAACTGATCAATCTTAGTATCTGGATAGCGCTTACCAAGACGGCTTCGACCGATTCGCCCCGTGTTCTCCCTCACAGGGGCACAGCGCCCGTCCCCTCCGATCCAGATTGGCGGTCTCCAGTCATGAACCCAGGCCCGAACACGCCCGCCACCGGGGCGCAGCCCCCACCGGACGGTGGGGCTCCGTGAACGCCCTGCTGGAACGCAGGTCCGCGGCGCAGACGGAACCCGACACACCCGCGCCGCGCGCCGAACGCCCCCGACGCTCCGGGAACCGCGCCAGGCGGGAGAACCTCGCCGCCTACGGCTTCCTGGCTCCGTGGTTCATCGGACTGCTGTTCATCACCGCGGGCCCGCTGCTGGCCTCCTTGTACTTCTCCTTCACCGACTACAGCCTCATCGGGGACCACGCGTGGGTCGGATGGGACAACTACCAGCGCATGCTCGACGACGAACGGCTCTTCAGCGCGCTGAAGGTCACCTTCGTCTACGTGTTCACCTCGGTGCCGCTCCAGCTCGCCCTGGCCCTGGCACTGGCGCTGGTACTGGACCGGGGCGTGCGCGGCCTGGCGCTGTACCGGTCGGTGTACTACCTGCCCTCGCTGCTGGGCGGCAGCGTCGCGATCGCGATCCTGTGGCGGCAGGTCTTCGGCGCCGACGGCCTGATCAACCTGGTCCTGGGTTTCCTCGGGGTCGAGAACGCGCCGGGCTGGGTCTCCCACCCCGACTACGCGCTGGGCACGCTCATCGTGCTCAACGTGTGGACGTTCGGCGCCCCCATGGTGATCTTCCTGGCCGGCCTGCGGCAGATCCCCACCATGTACTACGAGGCCGCGTCCGTGGACGGCGCCGGGCCGCTCCGCCGGTTCTGGAACATCACCGTTCCCATGCTCACCCCGATCATCTTCTTCAACCTGGTGTTGCAGATCATCAACGCCTTCCAGACCTTCACACAGGCGTTCATCGTCAGCTCGGGCACCGGCGGGCCCTCGGACTCCACCCTCTTCTACACGCTCTACCTGTACCAGCGCGGCTTCGGCTCCTTCGACATGGGCTACGCCTCGGCGATGGCCTGGCTGCTGTTGGTGATCATCGGTGGGTTCACCGCGGTGAACTTCCTGGCTTCGAAGTACTGGGTCTTCTATGGCGACTGACACCACGGCCCCCACACGGACACGGCCGAAGACACGACCGCGGGCACCGCGGACACGGGAGCGTTCGCGCGGCGAACGCGTCCGGCGGCTGCTCACCCACATCGGCCTGATCACGGCCGGACTGGTGATGCTCTACCCGCTGCTGTGGATGCTCGCCAGCTCCTTCAAACCCACCGAGGAGATCTTCCGCGCCCCCGGCCTGGTCCCGGAGACCTTCACCCCGAGCAACTACACCGACGGGTGGACGGCGCTGGAGTACCCGTTCCACCACTACCTGCTCAACTCGGCGATCGTGGTCGCCGGCGCGATCATCGGCAACCTCATCGGATGCTCGATGGCCGCCTACGCCTTCGCGCGGCTGGAGTTTCGCGGCAAGCGGCTGTTCTTCGCGATCATGCTCGCCACGATCATGCTGCCGATCCACGTGATCATCGTGCCGCAGTACATCCTGTTCTCCGAGCTGGACTGGATCAACACCTTCCTGCCTCTGATCGTCCCCAAACTCCTGGCCACCGACGGCTTCTTCGTCTTCCTGATGGTGCAGTTCATCCGCGGACTGCCCAAGGAACTGGACGAGGCCGCGCGCATCGACGGGTGTGGGCACGTGCGGATCTTCCTCCAGGTGATCCTGCCGCTGTCCCTGCCGGCCCTGGCCACCACCGCGATCTTCACCTTCATCTGGACCTGGAACGACTTCTTCAGCCAGCTGATCTTCCTGACCAGCCCGGACATGTACACCGTGCCCGTGGCGCTGCGCACCTTCGTCGACGCCACGTCGCAGACCTCGTGGGGTCCGCTGCTGGCGATGTCGGTGGTGGCGCTGGGGCCGGTCTTCGGATTCTTCCTGGCTGGCCAGCGATACCTGGTCAAAGGCATCGCCACCACCGGAATCAAGTAGTCGAAGGGAAACGAACCCATGCGAGCCATCCCCCGCGGCGGGCCCTCCCGCCGCCGCTCCACCCTCCTGCCCCTCATCGCCGGGGTGAGCGCCCTCGCCATGACCGCCACCGCCTGCGGCGGCGGGGGAGGCGAGTCCGAGGACGGTGTGGTGGAACTGCGTTTCTCCTGGTGGGGAGCGGATGACCGGCACTCCACGACACAGCAGGTGATCGACCTGTTCGAGGCCGAGAACCCCGACATCCGGATCGTCGGGGACTACAGCGACTGGTCGGGGTACTGGGACCGCCTGGCGACCAGTACCGCGGCGGGTGACGCGCCCGACATCATGACGCAGGAGGAGCGGTACCTGCGCGAGTACGCCGAACGCGGCGCCCTGGCGGACCTGGGCGAGTTCGACCAGACCCTGGACCTGTCGAACATCGACCCCCTGATCGCCGAGAGCGGCGACCTGGACGGGCGGACCTTCGGCGTGGCCACGGGTGTGAACGCCTACACGATCATGGCCGACACGCAGGCCTTCGAGGACGCGGGCGTGGAACTGCCCGACGACTCCAGCTGGACGTGGGAGGAGTACGTCGAACTCGCCGGAGAGATCAGCGAGGCCACCGGCGGAGACGTCGTGGGCACCCAGAGCATGGCCTACAACGAGAACGGTTTCCAGATCTTCGCGCGCCAGCGGGGGGAGCGCCTCTACAACGAGGACGGCTCCCTGGGCTTTTCGCGGCAGACCTTGGAGGAGTGGTACGAACTGACGGTGGAGCTGCTGGACAACGGCGGCCAGCCGAGCGCGTCGGAGAGCGTCGAGATCGAGGCGGGCGGCCCCGACCAGTCGGTCCTGGCGACCAACACGGGCGCGATGGCGCACTTTTGGACCAACCAGCTGGGCGGCCTGACGGCCTCGTCCGGGCGTGACCTCGAACTGCTGCGCTACCCCGGTGAGACCGAGGAGGACCGGAGTGGCATGTTCTTCAAGCCGGCCATGTTCTACGCGATCTCGTCGGAGTCCGAGCACCCGGAGGAGGCGGCGCGGTTCGTCGACTTCCTGCTCAACAGCCCGGAGGCGGCGGAGCTGATCCTGGCCGACCGGGGCCTGCCCGCCAACGTGGACGTGCGCGGGCAGATCACGGACTCGCTGTCGGAGCCGGACGCGCGCAGCGCGGTGTTCCTGTCCGAGGTCGAGGGCACGATCGTGGACGGCAACCCGCCGCCGCCGATCGGCGCCGGTGAGGTCGTGGAGATCACCAAGCGGATCGCCGACGACCTGGCGTTCGGCGACATCACCCCCGCCGAGGCGGCGGAGCGGTTCATGTCGGAGGTGGCGACGGCCACCGGTTCGGCCTGACGCCCGATGTTCCTGTGGGCTGTGCGGGAGCGCTCCCGCACAGCCCACGGCCGTGTCCGGCGTTCCGTGAACTCGGTGCACGTCGGTGGAACCTGGGGTCCTATGCTCGGCGAAGATCCGATCATCACCCCCTGGAGGTTCTCCGTGTCCGTGCAGCCGGTTCGGCATCGTGCCTCGGGTTTGGCCTTCGCCCTGGCCGCGGCTCTGGCGTTCGGTGGGGCGGGGGTCGCGGCCCGGCCGCTGCTGGCGGCGGGGATGGATCCGTTGCAGGTGACGTGGTTGCGGGTGGCGGGGGCGGCGTTGGTGCTGGCGCCGATCGCGGTGGTGCACTGGCGGGTGCCGTTGCGGCGGCCGTGGCTGGTGTTGGGGTACGGGGTGGTGCCCATGGCGGGGGTGCAGGCGCTGTACTTCGGGGCGGTGGCGCGGATCCCGGTGGGGGTCGCGTTGTTGATCGAGTTCCTCGGCCCGGTGCTGGTCCTGGTGTGGTTCCGCGTGGTGCGTCGTACCCGGGTGTCTCCGGCGGCGATGGTGGGCGTGGTGCTGGCCGTGGCCGGTCTGGGGCTTCTGCTGGAGGTGTGGGCGGGGATGCGCCTGGACCCGGTGGGCGTGGGGTTGGCGTTGGGGGCCGCCGCGGCGCAGGCGGGGTTCTTCCTGTTGTCGGATGCCACGGGTGAGGACGCGGATCCGTTGGCGGTG
>NZ_ANBC01000767.1 GCF_000341125.1 Nocardiopsis lucentensis DSM 44048
TGGTGGTGCCGGGGTGGGCGATGGTGGTGTGGTTGGCGGTGGTGAGTACGGCGGTGGCCTACGCCGTGGGAGTGATGGCGGTGCGGCGGTTGTCGCCTCAGGTGGCGGGGGGTGTGGCCTACCTGGAGGTGGTGACGGCGATCGGGTTGGCGTGGGTGTTGTTGGGTGAGGCGTTGAGCCTGGTGCAGGCGTTGGGTGCGGTGGTGATCGTGTCGGGGGCGTTCGTGACGCAGACCGCGGTGCCGTCGCGGGCCGCGGAGGTGTCGCGGGCGCGGCGGGCGGTTGCCCCGGAGGGGGCGGGGCTCGGTGAGGGTGGTGCCGGGCCCGGGCCCGTGTCGGAGGGGCGCTGACGGGCGGCTGCCCGGGGGCCGGTCAGGGCGTGAGTGCGGTGAGGTCGATCTCGGCCCAGGCGACGTCGTGCCAGGCGTCGTGTTTGTGGCCGACGCGGTGCATGGTGCCGACGGTGGTGAAGCCCATGGCGCGGTGGAGGGCGAGGCTGGGGTCGTTGGGCAGGGTCATGCAGGCCACGGCGGTGTGCATGCCGCGTGCGGCCAGTGCGGGCAGGAGAGCTCGGTAGAGGGCGCGGCCGCGGCCGGAGCCGCGGTGGTGCGGGTCCAGGTAGACGCTGACCTCGCATGACCAGGCGTAGGCGGCGCGGGCGCGGAAGGGGCCGCCGTAGGCGTAGCCGAGGACCTGGTCGTCCTCCTCCAGGACGAGCCAGGCGTGGTGGCGTTGGGCGGCGGTGATCCGTCGGGCCATCTCCTGGGTGTCGGGTGGGGTGAGTTCGAAGGTGATGGCGGTGTCGGTGGTGTAGGGGGCGTAGATCGCGGCGCAGGCGGCGGCGTCGTCGGGGGTGGCGTCGCGTACGTGTGTGGTCATGGTTCTCATAATTCATCATGGTAAATCATCTGTGCAGTATGGTGAACGCATGAGTGATCAACTGGGTTCCGCTCTCGCCGAGACCCTGCGCGGTCTGCGTACCGCCCGTGGGCTGACCGGAGCCGCCCTGGCCGAGCGCGCGGGAGTGTCGCGGGCGATGATCAGCCGGATCGAGCACGGGGACGTGCAGCCCACGGCGGTGCTGCTGGGCCGGTTGTCGGCCGCGTTGGGAATCACGCTGTCGGAGCTGATCGCCCGCGCCGAGCACGAGGGCCGACGGTTGGCCCGGGCCGCCGACCAGCCGGTGTGGACCGATCCCGAGACCGGGTACCGTCGGCGCGCCCTGTCCCCCCGGCCGGGCGGGGTGATGGAGTTGATCGAGGTCGAACTGCCGCCGGGGGCGCGCGTGGCCTATCCGGCCGACGCCTATGCCCTGCGCCATCACCAGATCTGGGTCATCGAGGGCGACCTGGCCTTCACGGAGGGGTCGGTGGAGCACCGGCTCGGGGCCGGCGACTGTCTGGAGTTGGGTGCGCCCGTGCCGTGCGTGTACCACAATCCCGCTGGCACGGTCTGCCGCTACCTGGTCGCCTTGACTTCCTCCCGGCCCTGACCGGACCGCGGCGGCGGGGTCATCGCGTGTGTTGGCCAAGGAGGGCGCCCACGACGGCCACCCCTTCGCGGATGTCGGTGTCGGTGCGTCCGGCGTAGCCCAGGACCAGTCCGGGCGGGCCGGGGCGTTGGCGGTGCCAGGTGAGCGGGTGGGCCTTGACGCCGCGTTTCAGCGCGGCGGCGGCCAGGTCGGTGTCGGTGACGGGGGCCTCGAGGGTCACGGTCAGGTGGAGTCCGGCGGCGGCGCCGTGGACGCGGGCCCCTGGTAGGTGGGTGCGCAGGGCGTCGATCATGGTGTCCCTGCGGCGGCGGTGGCGTCCGCGCAGGGTCCGCAGGTGGCGTTCGAGGTCGCCCGAGGCCATGAGGTGGGCCAGCACCAGCTGCGGCAGTGTCGCGCTGCCCAGGTCGTTGAAGCGTTTGGCTTCGACCAGGGCGGGGCGCCAGCGCGGTGGGGCCACGATCCAGCCCAGGCGCAGGGCGGGGGCGAGCAGTTTGGACACGCTCCCGGCGTAGCAGACCCGGTCGGGGGCCACGGACGCCAGCGCGGGGACGGGGTGGCGGTCGTAGCGGTGTTCGGCGTCGTAGTCGTCCTCGATGACCAGTCCGCCCTCCATCGCCCACCGGATCAGGTCGCGGCGGCGCCGCCCGCCGAGTACGACTCCGGTGGGGAACTGGTGGGCGGGGGTGGCCAGGACCGCTTCGGCGCCGGTGGCGCGCAGGGCGTCGACGCTGACGCCGTCCTCGTCCACCGGGACCGGCGGGGTGCGCAGCCCGGCGTGGTCGAGGTGGTGTCGTACACCCAGGGAACCGGGGTCCTCCACGGCGACCGTGTCGATGTGCTGGTGGCGCAGCGCGGCTCCGATGAGGCCGAGGGCCTGGGCGGTGCCCGAGACGATGAGGACGTCCTCGGGGCGGGTGCGGATGCCGCGGGT
>NZ_ANBC01000768.1 GCF_000341125.1 Nocardiopsis lucentensis DSM 44048
TGCCGCGGGGGTCGCCGTAGCCGAGCGCGGAGGCGCTGGTGTCGGTCAGGACGGCGCGTTCGGCGCGCAGCCACGCGGCTCGGGGGAAGGCGGCCAGGTCGGGGACGCCGGGGGACAGGTCGATGCGGGCGCGGGCCTGGCGCAGGCGGTCGAAGACGTCCGGGCGGGGGTGGGGGGAGAAGAGCGGGCTCGGGTCGGGGCGGGTGTGGGGGTGGGTGCGTGCTGGTGGGGGTGTCATGGTCGCCATGACGATGGTGCCGGCTCTGCCGTGGCCGCGTACGTGGCCGTCCTCGGCCAGGCGCCGGTAGGCCTCGGTGACCACGCCGCGGGACACGCCCAGGTCGGTGGCGAGGGTGCGGCTGGGGGGCAGGCGGCTGCCCCGGGGCAGGTCGCCGTGGGTGATCGCGGTGCGCAGCCGGTCGGTGAGCCAGTCGGTGGTGTGGCCGGGTGGGGCGTGGGCGGGGTCGAGGTGGAGGAAGTCGGCCCCCACCGGTTTGGACCTGTCGGATGGGTCGTGATTGGACCTGTTCACTGGTCCAGTGTGACGGAAGGCTGGGTGCATGCACACAGTCGTTCCCTTGTTCAGATACCGGTCGCGGTCCGTTCCCGTGCGCGGGGAGGTGGCGGCGTGAGCGTGGAGTTCCTGTTGACCGCTCTGGTGGTGGTGGCCGTCCCGGGGACCGGGGTGTTGTACACGGTGGGGGTGGGGCTCTCGCGGGGGACCCGGGCGTCGGTGCTGGCCGCGTTCGGGTGCACGCTGGGTATCGTCCCGCACGCGTTGGCGGCGGTGACGGGTGTGGCGGCGCTGTTGCACGCCAGCGCGACGGCCTTCCAGGTCCTCAAGTACGCGGGGGTGGCCTACCTGCTGTTCATGGCCTGGAGTACGTGGCGCGACCGTGGGGCGTTGGCGGTGAAGGGTGATGCCTCGTCCCGGTCGGGGGTGCGGGTGGTCGTCTCGGGGGTGCTGCTCAACCTGCTCAACCCCAAGTTGACGATCTTCTTCCTGGCGTTCCTGCCGCAGTTCGTGGGGGCGGGGGCGGGTGATCCCCTGGTGCGCATGCTCGTCCTGAGCGGGCTGTTCATGGCGCTGACGTTCGCGGTGTTCGTGGTTTACGGGTACTTCTCGGCTCTGGTGCGCGACCGTGTGGTCGGCGACGAGCGTGTGCTGGCCTGGCTGCGGCGCGGCTTCGCGGGCGCGTTCGCCCTGTTGGGGTTGCGGTTGGCGGTGGCGCAGCCCTGACGGGCGCGGGGCGCGTTCGGGGCGCGGTGTTCGCCCCGAACGCCCCGGCGGGCGGTGTCAGGTTCGGGTGTCGGCGGTGGGGGTGAGTCTGCGTTCGATCCCGTCCAGCAGCGCCTCCAACCCGAACCGGAGCGTCTCCCAGGCCTCCTGTTCGAGGTAGGGCTCGCTGTCGTCGGTGTTGGTGAAGGCGCCCTCCTGGGCCATGGCGGTGAGGGTGGGGAAGCGGTCGCCGAAGTCCGGTGCGACCTCCTCCAGTTGCGCCGAGCGCGCGTACCACCACTCGTCCTCGGCCATGCCCGTGGCGGCCTGGGCCTGGCGGGCCTCGGCGCTGGTGCGGACCAGTCCGCGTACGAGGTTGTACAGGCTGCCGAAGGCGCTGCGGATGTCTTTGGGGGCGAGGCCGGCCCGGTGCAGGACCAGGGCCAGGGCCTCGAAGACCCGGTACTCGTGGGGGCCCAGGACGGGACGGGCGTGGGAGACCTGGAGGGTCCAGGGGTGGCGCAAGCTGAACCGCCACAGGTGGTGGGCCCAGGTGGTGGTGGCGGTGCGCCAGTCTCGGTCGGTCTCGTGTTCGACCGCCTCGGCCAGTTCGGCGAAGGCGTGGTCGTACATCAGGTCGATGAGTTCGTTCTTGCTGGCCACGTAGGTGTACAGGGACATCGCCGACCGTTGCAGGCGCTCGCCCACCGCGCGCATGGACAGGGCCGTCATGCCCTCCTCGTCGGCCACGGCGATGGCCGTTTCCACGACCAGGTCCACGCTCAGTTCGGGGCGGGGGCCGGGGGAGGCGTGCCGTTCCGGGGCCGCGGTTCCCCGCCACAGCAGTGCCATGGAACGGCGCGCGTCCCCCTGTCCGGCGTAGACGACCACGGCTGCCTCCTTCGGCTCGTGTTGACCCGGGGTGATCACTTTAGCGCATAAGGAGTTGAAGGTTGTCCCCGGTGCGTCGATCCACGTATCGACTTTGTCTCCTTAGTGCGTAAACTATCGACCTCGACCATCAGTTTACACCCTACGGATTTGTGAGGCCCAGCGTGCGCACCGAACCCGTCGCCCTCGCGGACACCCATGGCACCATCCAGGTCAGGGGTGCCAGGGAGAACAACCTCACCGATGTGTCGGTGGACATCCCCAAACGCAGACTCAGTGTCTTCACCGGTGTGTCGGGGTCGGGAAAGTCCTCCCTGGTGTTCGGCACGATCGCCGCCGAGTCCCAGCGTCTGATCAACGAGACCTACAGCACCTTCGTGCAGGGCTTCATGCCGAGCCTGGGCCGCCCCGACGTGGACACGCTGCGCAACCTCAGCGCGGCGATCATCGTCGACCAGGAGCGCATGGGCGCCAACTCCCGCTCGACCGTGGGCACGGCGACCGACGCCGCCGCCATGCTGCGGATCGTGTTCAGCCGGGCGGGCACTCCGCGCCTGGAGCCCTCCAGCGCCTTCAGCTTCAACAACGCCGAGGGCATGTGCCCCGAGTGCGAGGGCCTGGGCCGCACCCACCAGGTGGACGTCGGGGAACTGGTGGACCGGGACCTGTCCCTGAACGAGGGCGCCATCACCGCGCCCGGGTTCGCGGTCGGCAACTGGTACTGGCGGACGATGGCCCACTCCGGGATGGTCGACCCCGACACGCGGCTGCGCGACTTCACCCCCGAGCAGTGGGAGACCTTCCTGCACACCCCCGCCACCCGCGTCAAACGCGAGGGCGACTCCTTCACCTACGAGGGCCTGCTGGTCAAGGTCCGCCGCACTTACCTGTCCAAGGACCGCGAGTCCATGCAGCCGCACATCCGCGCGTTCGTGGACCGGGCGGTGACCTACTCCACCTGCCCCGAGTGCGACGGCGCCCGCCTCAACGCCCGGGCCCGGTCCGTGAAGGTCCAGGGCCGCACCATCGCCGAGTGCGCGGCCATGCAGATCGACGACCTGGCCGCGTTCGTGCGCACCGTCGACGAGCCCTCGGTCGAACCGCTGGTCGACAACCTCGGCCACACCCTGGACTCCCTGGTCGAGGTGGGCCTGGGCTACCTGAGCCTGGACCGGGAGTCGGGCACCCTGTCCGGCGGCGAGGCCCAGCGGGTGAAGATGGTGCGCCACCTGGGGTCCAGCCTCAGCGACGTCACCTACGTCTTCGACGAGCCCACGGTCGGCCTGCACCCCCACGACATCGAGCGGATGAACCGCCTGCTGTCGGGGTTGCGCGACAAGGGCAACACCGTCCTGGTGGTCGAGCACGAACCCGAGACCGTCGCCATCGCCGACCACGTCGTCGACCTGGGCCCCGGAGCCGGACCCGACGGTGGCCGGATCACCTACACCGGCGACGTGGCCGGGCTGCGCGCCTCGGGCACCCTCACCGGACGCCACCTGGACCACAGGGTCACCCCGCGCGAGAAGGTCCGCACCCCCGCCGGCGTCATCCCCATCACCGGAGCCAACACCCACAATCTCAAGGACGTCGGTGTCGACATCCCGCTCGGGGTGCTCACCGCCGTCACCGGGGTGGCCGGGTCGGGCAAGAGTTCCCTCATCCACGGCTCCCTGACCGGCCGTGACGGCGTGGTCGTGGTCGACCAGTCACCGATCCGCGGGTCACGGCGGTCCAACCCGGCCACCTACACCGGGCTGCTCGACCCGATCCGCACCGCCTTCGCCCGCGCCAACAAGGTCAAGGCGTCGTTGTTCAGCGCCAACTCCGAGGGCGCCTGCCCCGAGTGCAAGGGCGCCGGGGTCATCTACACCGACCTGGCGATGATGGCGGGTGTGGCCTCCACCTGTGAGAAGTGCGGGGGCTCCCGGTTCCGGCCCGAGGTCCTCACGCACACGCTGCGGGGCAGGAACATCAGCCAGGTGTTGGCCATGACGGTGGAGGAGGCACGTGGTTTCTTCACCTCCGGCAACGCCGGCGCCATCCTGGGACGGTTGCACGACGTCGGTCTGGGCTACCTGGGGTTGGGACAGCCCCTGACCACGCTGTCGGGCGGTGAGCGTCAGCGGCTGCGGCTGGCCGTGCACATGGCCAAGGAGGCGTCGGTGTACGTGCTGGACGAGCCCACGAGCGGGCTGCATCCGGCCGATGTGGACCGGTTGCTGGCGTTGTTGGACCGGCTGGTGGACGCCGGTGGGACGGTGGTGGTGATCGAGCACCACCAGGCGGTCATGGCGCACGCCGACCACATCGTGGACCTGGGGCCGGGCGCCGGGCACGACGGGGGACGGATCGTGTTCGAGGGCACGCCCGCGCGGATGGCCGCCGAGGCCGACACCCTCACCGCCCGGCACCTGCGCGCGTACCTGGGCTGGTAGGCGCGCGGGGTCGCCGCCCCCGCCCCCACCGGGGCGGCGACCGCGGTCCGGGCCCCGGTAGCGGGGCGGGGGCCCGGACCGCGGCCTTTCCCGGGGGTGGGGCGGAGGGCGGGTCAGACGGTGTGGTCCAGGACGAAGTCGAACTCGGCGGCCTTGCGTCCCCAGTGGTTGTGGACGTTCATCAACAGCCGGGGGTCGAAGATCCAGTCGGTACCGTTGCGCGGCTCGCCCGGGAAGTACAGCTGGGTGGTGAGCACCGGCCGGGCCGGGGCCTGCACCTTGACGTGCAGGTGGCGAGTGCGTCCGGGGTAGAGGCCGGGGACGACGGTGGTCAGGCGGAAGGCGCCGTCCGCCGCGGTGTACTGGTGGCCGCGGTAGTCGTAGCCGGTGTTGTCGTAGACGCCGCCGGCGTCGGCCTGCCAGAAGTCGAGCAGGGCTCCGGCCACGGGTCGGCAGTCCCTGGTGAAGACGTAGCCGGAGACCGACAGGAGCACCCCGTGGTCGCCCGGGACCACCAGGTCGCGGCGGCGCGGGGAGTGTGGTGTGAAGTAGGGGCCCTCCATCTGCGGGGGCGTGGGGTCGTCACCGTCGTCGCACTGCGGGGTGGGGTCCAGCGCGGTGCCGTCCGCGGCCCGGTCGCGGGCGAGCGCCGGGGCGGACCCCGCGGCGGACAGCAGCGCGGCGGCGGGTGCCGCGACGAGGGCGGCCCTGAACAGGGTCTTGCGGGTCGGTCCGTCCTGGTGTGGGCGGTCGGTGCTCTCGGCCATGGAGGCGCTCCTCGTGGGGGAGGTGGGGGGGTGGGGCCCGGCCGGGACTCCCTGCGGGTGAGGATGAGACTACGTTCCGTTCCCTCCGGGGGCGATGGACGGATCTCGGCGAACGTGGTGCTTCTCCGGGACGGTGCGGCAGCGGCGCCGGAACCGCCCGGGGCTGGTCCCCGTCTCGCGGCGGAAGAACCGGCAGAAGTAGGCGGGGTCGGTGAAACCGACCGCTCGGGCCACCGCGGCCACGGTCAGGCCGGTGCCGGCCAGGAGCCGTTTGGCCTCCAGGGTGCGGGCGTCGCGCAGGAGCGCGCCGGGGGTTCGGCCGGTGGCCCGTTTGACCGCGTCGGCCAGGTGGCCGGGGGTCACCCCGAGCCGGGCGGCCGCTTCGGCGACCGGCATCCCGGTGGCCGAAGCGGGTTCGTCGAGGAGGCGGAGGAACCGCTGGGCCGGGGTGTCCGTGCCGGAGTGCGGCCGCGCGGGTCCCCGATCGGCCCAGCGGGCCGCTCGGGTCAGCAGGATGTGCAGGTAGGCGCGGAGCACCGAGGCCATGCCGGGCTTTCGGGCGCGGAATTCGCGCAGCATCTCGTCGAGGACTCCGGAGACCTCGGCGGCGGCCTCGGGGGGCAGGGCCTGCCAGGGGTGGTCGGCGGCCAGTCGGCGCAGAAGGCCGAGGTCGTCCGGCCGGTCCAGTAGGAAGGCGTCCTCCAGCAGCATCACGTGGCCGTCCACGCCGTGGGCCGCCGCCCAGTGGTGCACCTGTCCGGCGGAGAGGATCCCCAGGTTGGGTGGGGTGATCGGCCACCGGTGCAGGTCGATGACGTGCTCACCGGAGCCGGCCGTGACGTGCACGATCTCGTGGAAGGTGTGTCGGTGCGCGAACGCGGCCCGGGACAGCGGGCCGATCGTGTCGAAGGTCCCGATGGCGAACGGGAAGAGCTGCGGGGCTGGGACCTCCAGTCGGTGCAGTTCCAGGGGGGATGCCGTCTCCATGCTCGTTCTCCTGCCGTTCCCGGTGTGGTGGGCCGGTGTCGGCTCCATCATCGCCAATCGGATCGTTGAACGGTCCCGGGAGCGGGTCCGGCCCGGTGGGCGGGTTCGGGTTTCGGGCAGGGGCGTGGCGTCTCGGGCGGTGGGGCCGCCTCCCCGGTGTGGCGCCACCGGGGAGGCGGGGTCTGGGTGGTGGCCGTGGTCCGGGTCAGGGAGCGGGGACCGGCTCGGGCTCGCCGGTGGCGAACTGGGTGCGGTACAGCTCGGCGTAGCGGCCGCCGCGGGCGAGCAGTTCGCCATGGGTGCCGCGTTCGGCGATCCGGCCGTCCTCGACCACGAGGATGGCGTCGGCGGCGCGGATGGTGGACAGTCGGTGGGCGATGACCAGGGAGGTGCGGCCGCGCATGGCCTCGGCCAGGGCGTCCTGGACGGCGGCCTCGGAGGTGGAGTCCAGGGCGGAGGTGGCCTCGTCGAGGATGACCACCTCGGGGTTGGTCAGCAGCAGGCGTGCGATGGTCAGGCGCTGGCGTTCGCCGCCGGAGAAGCGGTAGCCGCGTTCGCCGACCACGGTGTCCAGGCCGTCGGGCAGGGCGGCGACGAGGGTGTCCAGGCGGGCTCGGCGCAGGGCGTTCCACAGGTCGGTGTCGGTGGTGTCGGGGTTGCCGAGGGTGAGGTTGGCGCGGATGCTCTCGTGGAGGAGGTGGCCGTCCTGGGTGACCATGCCCAGGGTGTGGCGCAGGGTGTGGAAGGTCAGGTCGCGCACGTCGTGTCCGCCGACGCGGACGGTTCCGGAGTCGGTGTCGTAGAGGCGGGGGGCGAGTTGGGCGATGGTGGACTTGCCCGCGCCGGAGGAGCCGACGAGGGCGACCATCTGGCCCGGTTCGACGCGGAAGGACACGCCGTGCAGGACGGGTCCGTCGTCGGTGCTGTCGAGGGTGGCCACCTCCTCCAGGGAGGCCAGGGACACCTTCTCCGCGCCGGGGTAGCCGAAGGTGACGTCGTCGAACTCCAGGGACGCGGGGCCGGGGGGCAGGGCGTGTGCGGTGGGGCGTTCGTCGACGAGGGGCTTCAGGTCGAGGATCTCGAACACGCGGCCGAAGCTGACCAGGGCGCTCATGACTTCGACGCGGGCGCTGGCCAGTGCGGTGAGGGGGGCGTACAGGCGGGGGGGG
>NZ_ANBC01000769.1 GCF_000341125.1 Nocardiopsis lucentensis DSM 44048
GGACACGACCGTGCCCGCGTCCAGTTGTCCGCGCAGGGCGTAGAGGCCGCCCAGTCCGTAGACCACGGCCAGGGCGAGGGCGGAGACCAGGGTGAGGGCGGTGAAGAAGACCTCCTGGACCATGGCGGTGCGCACGCCGATGTCGCGGACGCGGCGGGCGCGGCGGGCGAACTCGGCGGATTCCTCGTCGGGGCGGCCGAAGAGTTTGATGAGGGTGGCGCCGGGGGCGGAGAAGCGTTCGGTCATCTGGGTGCTCATGGCCGCGTTGTGCAGGGTGCGTTCGCGTTCGATGCGGGCCAGGCGGGCGCCCATGCGGCGGGCGGGCAGGACGAACACCGGGAGCAGGAGGAGGGCGATCAGGGTGATCTGCCAGGACAGGCTGACCATGACCACCAGCGCCAGGGCGAGGGTGACGAGGTTGCTGATGACGCCGGAAAGGACGTCGCTGAAGGCGCGTTGGGCGCCGATGACGTCGTTGTTGAGGCGGCTGACCAGGGCTCCGGTGCGGGTGCGGGTGAAGAAGGCGACGGGCATGCGTTGGACGTGGTCGTAGACGGTGGTGCGCAGGTCGAGGATGAGCCCCTCTCCGATGCGGGCCGACAGCCAGCGCACGACCAGTCCCAGGGCCGCCTCGGCGACGGCGATGGCGGCGATGGCGGTGGCCAGGAGGAGGACGGGGCGTAGTGGGGAGCCCTCGACGATGGCGTCGACCACGCGTCCGGCCAGGAGCGGGGAGGCGACGGCGAGGGCGGCGGTGGCCACGCTCAGGGTGAGGAACCAGGTGAGGTGGCGGGTGTGGGGGCGGGCGAAGGAGGCGATGCGCCGTAGGACCGGTAGGGAGAAGGGGTGCTGGTCCTCTCGGGCGTGCGTGGCGTGATAAATGGAGTTCCACGCGGCCATTTCCATGCTCATGGGTTCGTGGGGCGCGGGCCCCGGCCTCCTCACGGTGCGGTGTGGGTCGTGACCGGGGCGGGCGGGTGGTCCGCCGTGCGCGGGCCGGTCACCACCGACCGTAGAACCTGAACCATTGTTTAGGTCAAGGGGTCGGGTGAGGCAGGGGGATCGGCGCTTCGGCGGTGGCCGCCAGAGCGCGGGTTCGGGGCTCAGGCGTGGGTGGGGACCCGGTGCCGGGCCTGGTCGTGCTCGTCGGCGCGGCCGGAGGGCTGGGTGTGCACCCGCACGGCGTCGTCGGAGGGGGTCAACAGCAGTGCCCGACCCACGGTGGCCTGGACGCCGGCGCTGACGCGCGCCACGACCGGCACGGTGAGGGTGAACAGCGCGCCCGCGACCATGTGGATCAGGGTCGTGGCCAGCACGGGGGAGTCCGGCAGGAGGTAGGCGCCAACGCCGGTGTAGCCGGGGATGTGGTGGAGCGCCCAGCCCCACAGGGGGTACAGCAGCCCGCCCACACCCGCCGCCCACCAGGTCAGGGTCAGGGCGAAGGTGACCAGCGACAGCGGGAGAACCACCAGCGCGTGGAGGGCGTCCAGCCAGCTCTGCTGACAGGCCAGGGGGGTCAGAGCGCGGCGTAGGGGGCCCGCCTCGGGCCGGGCTGGACGATAGGCGCGCCGGACCACGGGACCGCCCAGCAGGTCGGCCAGGCGGATGCGTTCGACGTGGGCCGCGCCGCGGGCGGTGTGGAGGGCCGCGACCAGGACGAACAGTCCCACGACGGCTACGGCGGAGCCGACTCCGGCGGCAAGTCCGGTCAGGACCAGGGCGAAGGCCGGGATGGTCAGTACCGGTCCCAGCAGTACGTAGCGGGTGTCGGCGGCGATCCGGGTGAAGGGGTCGGTGTTCATGGAAGCGAACCTACGCTCGCGACCGGGACCGGGTCAGGGCCGTAGGGGTGAGGGCTCGGGGTGGTACTGGCCCCACCACGCCTTGGCGCCGGGGGCGTCGGTGCGAGCCCCGGTTTCGGTGCCCGATACTGGAGGCGCGAGATTCGGAGCCACGGAGGCCTGTGTGACCACCACTGAGACCAACGACGCGACGATGCACGGCGAGCCGGAGCTGCGTTACCGAGCGGCCGTGCCCGGTGACGTCCCCGCACTGGTGGAGCTGGTCAACTCCTGCTACCGGGGTGACGCCTCACGGCGGGGGTGGACGACCGAGGCGGACCTGCTTGACGGCCAGCGCGTGGACGAGGACAGCGTGGGCGATCTGCTCTCCCGCACGAACACGCTCGTCCTGGTGGCCGAGTCCGACGGGGAGCTGATGGCCTGCTGCGAGCTTCGGAGGGGGACCGGCGGCGCCTACTTCGGGATGTTCTCCGTGCGGCCCACGGCCCAGGGCTCGGGACTGGGCCGTCGCGTGCTCGCGGAGGCCGAGCGCACCGCCGTGCGGACGTGGGGGTGCCGCCTGATGCGGATGAAGGTGATCAAGCAGCGCTCCGACCTGATCGCCTGGTATGAGCGGCGCGGATACACCAACACGGGCCGGGTCACCCCCTTCCCCTACGGTGACGAGTCGTTCGGGCTGCCCAAGCGCCCCGACCTGGCCTTCGTCGAACTCACCCGCGAGCTGCCCGCCGACCTGGTCTGAACCCGGCGCGTGCCCGTGGTTCTCGTTCCGGCACCGCGCGGGAGCGGTGGTCGTCGTGGCGCGGGCCCCGGCCACGGGGGAACGCTGGTGGACACGGGTACCGGCCCTGGGGCGGATCCGGGTGGGGGTCAGCCGCGTTCGAGGTTGGCCGACATGCGTTCCAGCACGTCGACCGTGGCGCGGTACTCCTGGTCGCTGATGCCCTGGGCCAAGCGGCGGCGCGCGTCACTGACCTTCTCGAAGAGGGCCTTGTGCGCCGTTTCGCCCGCCGCGGTCAGGGACAGCGGCCGCTCCCCCTCCACCCATCCGCGTGCGCGCAGGTGGTCGACCACGGGCGCGACGGTGGGCTCGTCCTCCTCCAGGAAGGGGGCCAGGCGCCGGTCCAGGTCGGCGACCGTCACGGGGTCGCTGTGCAGGGAGGTGAGCACCTGCCAGTGGCGCCGTCCCAGGGACTCGGTGGACAGTACCCTGTCGAAGTCGTTCTCGATCAGCCGGTCCAGGTGCTTGAGCCAGTAGCCGATCGGTAGGTCGGACATGGGGGTCCTCCAGGCGTGGACGGCGGTGTCAGGACGACGGTATATCTCGCCCGCTCGTGCTGACCAGTGACGGCGTGCGGTGTCGCCGTCTTCCGGGCCCGTTCGTGCGTGGGCCCGGAAGACGGGGCGCTCAGGCACGACAGACCAGGGCGCCGCGCGGGATCACGAACACTCCGTCGGGGTCCTGGCTCCACCGGCTCCAACCCGCCGAGATGTCCTCCAGGTCCTGTCGGGTGGCGTACCCCTCGGCGACTGCCTGGCGGCCCATGTCGGACTCCAGGATCCTTGTGGCCCACATCTGCCCCCACCACTCGCGGCGTTCGGGGGAGGAGTGGCTCCAGGCCTCGGAGACGTAGGTGACGTCGGTGAACCCGGCCCGGTGCGCCCAGGCGACCATGTGGCGTCCGGCGTCGGGTTCGCCGCCGTTGGCGCGGGCGACGCGCTGGTACAGGGACATCCACGCGTCCAGTTCGGGCAGGCGGGGGTACCAGAACATCCCGGAGTAGTCGCTGTCGCACACGGCGACCACGCCTCCTGGGCGGGCGACCCTGCGCATCTCGGCCAGGGCGCGCACGGGGTCGCTGACGTGTTGCAGGACCTGGTGGGCGTGGACGATGTCGAAGGTGTCGTCGGGCAGTTTCAGGTCGTGGGCGTCGTGGACCTGGAAGTCGATGTCGTCCAGGCCAGCCTCCTGGGCGGTGGCCCGTGCCAGGTCGACGGCCTCGGCGGAGGAGTCCACGGCGGTGACGGGGCCGGGGGCGACGCGCTGGGCCAGGTCGACGGTGATGGTGCCGGGTCCGCAACCGACGTCCAGCAGGGAACGGCCGGGGGCCATCTCATCCAGTGCGTAGGCGGTGGAGTTGGCGGCGTTGCGCCAGCGGTAGGAGTCGGTGACCGAGCGGTGTTGGCCGTGGGTGTAGCGCGACATGGGCTCCCCTTTCTGAGGGGTGTCGTGGAGTGCCTGTGGTGGGGACCCTACACCTATGTCTCTCTCTTTGAGATTTGATTCTCATCATTTGAGACATGCGTGCCGGGTGGGGAGTTCGCACGTGCGCCGCACGCCCCTTCCCCTATGCTCCCCGTGAGGCCGCCACCGCCCCCAGCGGACCGATCCCGCGGCCCACCCGAACGCGGCGAGGAGCCAACGATGACCGTCAGGCACAGGGACGTCGAGGTCAACGGAGTCCGCTTGCACATCGCCGAACAGGGGGAGGGGCCGCTGGTCCTGCTCCTGCACGGTTTCCCCGAGAGCTGGTACTCCTGGCGCCACCAGTTCGCCCCGCTGGCCGAGGCCGGTTACCGTGTGGTCGCTCCCGACCAGCGCGGATACGCCCGCAGCGAGAAGCTCAAGTCCACCGACGCCTACACCCTGCCGCACCTCGTCGGCGACGTCACCGCGCTGATCCGCGAACTCGGGGCCTCCAGCGCCGTCCTGGTCGGCCATGACTGGGGGGCGCCCGTGGCCTGGGCGACCGCGCTGCTGCGCCCCGACCTGGTGCGTGGTGTGGCGGGACTCAGCGTTCCCCCGGCGCCCCCGGCCATGATGCCTCCGCCCTCGGTCACCCGGGACCTGTACGGCGAGGGCTTCTACCAGATCTACTTCCAGGAGCCCGGTACGGCCGACGCCGAGCTCGCCCAGGACCCGGCCGCGACGCTGCGCCGCATCCTGTTCAACGCGTCGGGGGACAACCCCCGGGTCGAACAGCCCGAGCCCTGGGTCATCCCCGAGGGCCAGACCCTCCTGGACACCATGCCCGAACCGGACGCCCTGCCCGACTGGCTGACCGAGGAGGACGTGGCCGCGTTCGCGGAGGACTACCAGGGCTCCGACGCGTTCACCGGACCGCTCGACTGGTACCGCAACATCGAACGCAACAACGAGCTCATGGCCGCCTTCCAGGGCCGCACGGTCGACGTGCCCGCGCTGTACGTGGTCGGTGACAAGGACATGGTCGTGTCCCTGAAGGGCGTGGACTTCCTACGCGAGAACCTGCACCTGGTCGCGCCGCGCGTGCACGCCAACATCACCCTGGCCGGGTGCGGGCACTGGACGCAGCAGGAACGTCCCGAGGAGGTCAACGCCGCGCTGCTGGACTTCCTCGCCCATGTGGAGGAGGACGGCGCGTCCTAGCTCCGGCCCTGGAGCGCGCCGCCGCCGGTTGGCCGCGTGAGCGCCCGTGGGCGGGCCGGTCGGGCCCGCCCACGGGGGTCAGCCGTGGACCTGTGTGTTCTGGCAGGCGGTCAAAAGCCAGCGGCCGTCTTCTTTGGACATCACGTACAGCGGTGTGCCCTCGGGCTGATCCCTTGCCGGAGCGCCGTCGCGGGTCAGGTAGCGCTGGCGGACCTTGACCGCGGCCACGTCCGGTCGGATGAACTGGACGTGGTCGACCTCGTAGACGGGGACGAGGTCTCCCATCGCCCCGGGCAGCACCTTGTGGGTGAAGTCGCTGATCTCCTCGCGCCCGAACAGTCGTCTGCCGTGGGCCGTGGTCCAGATCGCGTCCTGGCGGAACAGCGCGGCGAACGCGTCAGGGCGTTCGTCGCGCTGCGCGCGTTCCACCTCGGCGACGACCCGGCGGATGGCCTCGATCTCGGTCTCGTGGGTTCGGTCGGGGGTGTGCGGTGTGGTCATGGAGGGGAGTCTTCTACCTAAAGTTATGTTGAGGTCAATTGCTCTCCGCGGTCTTCGGCAGGTCCGCGAGCCAGTCGGCGAACGTGGTCGGCGCGATCCGGGCCCCCTCCCCCGGGAGTAGGACGTTCCCGGCCATCTCCGTGTCGAAGGCGCCCGACCACGTCGGCACCAGCGTGACCTGACGACCCTGCGCCTGGTGGGTGCGCCGGGCCATGTCGACCAGGTCCTGGGGCTCGGGTCCGGCCAGATCGGCGTGGTGTCCCCGCGGCTGACCGAGGGCGACCTGGGCCAGGACGTCGGCCACGTCGGCGGGGGCGACGGGCTGTACGAGCAGTGGGGCGATCTGGGCGACGCCGTCCCTCTCGGTCCAGCTGGCGACCATGGCGGCGAAGTCGTGGAACTGGGTGGCCGGGACGATCGTCCACGGCACCCGCCCCTCGGCGACCAGGCGCTCCTGCTCCCGCTTGGCGGCGTAGTGCGGGTTGCCCCCGACGCGGTGGATTCCCACGATCGAGAGCAGTACATGGTGGCGCACACCCGCGCGCTCCTCGGCGGCGAGCAGGTTGCGGGTCATGGCGCCCAGGTGGTCGACCGCCGTGGAGCGGTCGGCGGCCGTGGTGTTGGTGGCGTCGACGACGGCGTCGACCCCGGTGAGCGCCCGGTCGAGTCCATCCCCGGTGAGCAGGTCCACGCCCTGTGCGCGGCTGATGCCCACGACCTGGTGCCCCTCCCGTTCCAGGGCCCGGACGGTGAGGGACCCGATGTTGCCCGTGGCTCCGGCGACCGCGATCCGCATGGTGTTCACTCCTTGTGTCGGCTACTGCGCAGCTTATTGAGGATAAAAAAGTTCCGCAATATCTTTAATAGACTGGAGGGCATGAAGCTGCCTGTGAGTACCGAGTGGGTGTTGCACTGCGCCACGACCCTGGCCCAGCTCGAACCGGGGGCCACCGCGTCCGCGACACGACTGGCGGAGTACTACGACATCCCCGCGCCCTCTCTCGCCAAACAGCTCCAGGCTCTGGTCAGGGCGGGTGTGTTGGACGCGACCACGGGTCCGCGCGGCGGATTCCGGCTCGCCCGGCCCACCTGCGACATCACTCTCCTCCAGATCGTCGAGGCCGTCGACGGCCCCTCCTCGCCCTACGTGTGCCGCGAGATCCGCCAGCGGGGACGCGGGGCGCTGCCACCCGAGGACTGCCAGGACAGGTGTGTCCTCGCCCAGAAGATGGACGAGGCCCACCAGGTCTGGCGGGACAGCCTCGCCGGGGTCTCACTGGCCGAGGTCCTGGACAGCCTGCCGCCCACCGTGCCCGAGCGCACCCGGGCACGGCTGACCGCTCGGCGCTGACCCCGTCAGCGAGAGCCCCCGGCGTGTCGCCGCCCGAGCGCGGTGGTCAGACCAGTGGATCGCCGTAGGTTGCCATGATCGGGGCGAGATCGGGTTCGCCGAATCTTTCGACCATTTCTTTGAACCTCAACACCTTGTTCTCACCGAAACGTCGAAGTCGCTCTTCGTAGGAGGCACGCGAAACGAAGACCGGCGGATCCGTCTTGCTGTGGAACTTGTCCGCGAACATGACGAGCTCCTCCTCCGGGGATTGCGCCAGATAGTCGTCGACCGGAATGGGAAGCCCCTGGTTGAGAACGTCCGAACGGCTCACACCGACGCCTGTATGGCAGGAGCAGAAACGCTGAATTTCCTCGGGGAACCCTTCTTTGGCGAGGATGTCGCGGCCCAGTACTCCATGGCGGACATAGTTCGCGTGGTCGATCCTGCCGGAGTCGTCGTAGAGCGCGTACACACCGATGTCGTGGAGGAGGCTGCCGGCGCGCACGAGCTCGGCGTCCAGGCCCTCCGGGCAGCGTTCGAGCAACCGTTCGGCGATGTCGCGGACGATCCGGCAGTGCCGATGGACGAGTGCGAACGCCTCGGGTGTGGGGGCGTACTTCTCGTGCAGGTCACGGATCCGGGCGTCCGTCGGAATGCGCATGGCCACGACACTACCCCGCCCCGGCGTCGCCGTTACCACGCCCGAAGGCGGGGAGTCCATCGGTCGTCGCCGGCACCATATCAATGCGTGACTCGTCCCGGAAGACGAGCGGAACGCATTGGCCTCCGGGCGGAATCGGTCCTGACTCTTCGCGGCCGGATACCGGCGGTGTGCGCCTTGGGGACGGAAATCGACCACCACGTTCTTCGTGACGGGTGGCGCACGCGCAGAGTTGGAGCGCCCCGGGCACCGGACAATGGGGGAGTGCGCCCCGCGGTCAGGGGCGCAGGGCGCAGTCGCCGCACATCCCGTATCCGGGCAGCCGGTAGTACAAGCAGCACGTGG
>NZ_ANBC01000770.1 GCF_000341125.1 Nocardiopsis lucentensis DSM 44048
CCAGTTCCTCCGCCGCCGGGCGCACACTGGGGCGGTCGGCCCCCAGCGCCCGGACCGAACCGGCCAGGGCCGCCGCGGTGTTGCCGCGCAACAGTCCGGGCGCGACCCTGCCGACCTTGGGCAGGACGTGGGCGATGCGGCCCATCACCCCCGCGACGACGGTCTCCTCGACCCAGTCGGCCAGTTCCCCGACGGGAGCGGTCTCGGCGTACTCCTGGTCCGTGCGCAGCACCACCGGGCCCTCACGCTCGGGATCGTGGTGGAATCGTGCCGCGTCCAGCAGGACACCGTGGCACAGTCCGGCGGCCAACACGGGGGAGAGCAGCCGCGTGGCCAGCCCCTGGTGGAGGATCGACGCCGCCACCCGCCACTCCACGTCCTCGGGCCCCTGGCCCGACATCGCGGCGAGCTGGGCACGCACCCGGTCCACCTCCGCGGCGATCACGCGTTCGGAGGCACCCGACCCGTCCAGCGCACGCCACCGTGGACCCGGCGCCTCCCGCTCCAGCCGGAACAGCATGTTGATCCGTCCCACCTCGGCCAAGACCGGCCTTACCCAAACGTGAGCCATACCGGACGCGCCTCCCCTTCCCGGTGGTGCTGTCACTACCGTGACTCCACGTGCTGACGGCCTCGTCGTAGGAGGGCCGTGATCACTACGTTTGTTCTGTGACCGGCCCCGACATCCCCACCACCGCCACGGACGGCCAGAGCGAGTCCCTGGTGTCCGCGTTGGCGAACCTGTCCCATGCCGCCGAAGCCTACGGGAGGACCTGGCGGGTGCGGATGGTCGCGGTGCTGCACCTGATGACGTCTTTCACACTGGCCCCGCTCTACCTGCTGCCGGGGCTGGTGCTCGTGCTGTCGGCCACCTGGATCGGTCTCACCCTCATCCTGCCCTGGCTGCCCAACCCGCCGTCGGTCGGCCCCGTCCCCGTCTTCCCGTGGGCGCCCCTCGCCGTCCTGCTGGCGGTCACGGCGTCCCCACTGGCCAGGCTGGCGTGCCGGGTGCAGCACGGCCGCTTAGGGGCGGTGTTCGGGATCGTGGAGAGTCAACCACCCGATCCCCTGCCCTCCAACGGCGTCCCCAGGCGGGTGGTGGGGTTCCTGTTCGGCCGCGAGGCCTGGACCCGGGTGGGGCGCAGCGTCGTCGCCGGTGTGCACGCCCTGTTGTCGGGAGCGCTCGTGGTGGCCTTGGTGGTGGGTGGCGGAGCCGGGGCGGCGGGCGCGCTCCTGGGCGTGATGTACGCGCTGGTCCTGGGTTCGCCGGGGGAGGTGGCCGGTCTGTTGGGCCTGGTCGTGGCCGGGCCTCTCGCGGCCCTGGCCGGGCTGAGCCTGGCACCGTACCTGGTGGCCACGGAGGTCATGCTGCACCGGGCCCTGCACCTGGACGCTCCCGAGGTCCGGGTCATCCGTCGGCTGATGCACGTCCAGGACAGCCGCCTGCGCATGGTCGACGCCGCCGAGGCGGAGCGGCGGCGGATCGAGCGGGACCTGCACGACGGAGCCCAGCAGCGGTTGCTCGCGCTCTCCATGACCCTGACCCGGACCCGCACCCAGCTGGCGCGCGACCCCGACCGCGCCCTGGAACTCATCACCGAGGCCCAGCGGGAGTCCAAGGAGGTCATGGAGGAGCTGCGTCAGGTGGCCCGGGGCCTGCACCCCCGCGTGCTCACCGACCACGGTCTGCCTTCCGCCCTGCCGGTGGCCGCGGGACGGTCACCGGTCCCGGTGGAGGTCGACGTGGAGCTCGAGGAGCGCCCCTCCCAGCGGGCCGAGGGGGTCGCCTACTACGTGGTGTGCGAGGCGCTGACCAACGTGGCCAAACACGCCTCGGCGGAGCGGGTCGCCGTGCGCGCCCGGCGGGTGGCCGCCCTGGCCGCACGGGGCGGTTTCCTGCTGCGGGTCACCGTGGCCGACGACGGCTCCGGCGGCGCCGATCCCGAGGGCGGAAGCGGTCTGTACGGGCTGTGGGACCGTGTGGACGCCGTCGACGGAACACTGACCGTCCACAGTCCGGCCGGTGGGGGAACCACCCTGACCGCAGACATCCCATGGGAGGCGTGAACGTGCACGGCACGTCGAGTACGGGCGGGTCCCAGGCGGGCCCGCGGGTCATCATCGCCGAGGACTCGGTGCTGCTGCGCAGCGGTATGGCCCGGCTTCTGGAGGACGCGGGTGTGGAGGTGGTCGACCAGGTGGGGGACGCCGAGGCCCTGCTGGCGTCGGTGGCGGCCCACCCCGACGTCGACCTGTGCCTGGTGGACATCCGTATGCCGCCGACCTACTCGGAGGAGGGTATCCAGGCCGGGATACGCATCCGCCGGGAGCACCCGGGGGTGGCGGTGCTGCTGCTGTCGCAACACGTGGTCAGCCGGTACGCGGCCGACCTTCTGGGCGGCGGCTCCACCAGGGTCGGCTACCTGCTCAAGGATCGGGTGGCCGACATCGAGGAGTTCCTCACCGTCCTGCGCCGGGTGGCGGAGGGGGGAGCGGCCATCGACCCGGAGGTGGTCTCCCAGCTGCTCAGCCGTCGTCGTGACAGCGCCCTGGAGCGGCTCACCCCTCGGGAGGCCGAGGTGCTGGAGGTGATGGCGGAGGGACTCAACAACGCGGGGATCGCGGCACGGTTGACCGTGACCGAGCGCGCGGTCGAAAAGCACATCCGCTCGATCTTCACCAAGCTCGACCTGGGCCAGGACGACCACGACCACCGCAGGGTCCAGGCGGTCCTGCGGTACCTGCGTGGCGGCGAACAGACCTGATCCGACGACACGGAGGAAGGCGTGGGCCTTCCGGGAGGGAAACGACGTGACATTCAAGGCACGGGGTCTGTACGCCTCGTCGAGCAAGGAGCCGGGCGGGTTCCGCGCGGGACCGTGGATGCTGTTGGGCGCCGTGCTCGTGGTGGTGCTGATCGGCGTCACCGTGGTCTCGGTCCTGGGCAACGTGGCCGTGGACCGGGACAGCCGGAGAGACTCGTTCCCGGGCGTGGCCTCCCTGGAGGTCGACAACGAGACCGACGGCGAGGTGGTCCTCGTCGGCACTGACGGGAACGAGGTGACCGTGGACCGCAGCCTGCGAGGCGGTCCGCTCAAGGCCCCCCACGAGGAGATCGACGCGGGCGGCGGGGAGGAGCTGTCCCTGAACGCCGAGTGCGAGGGCGTGCCGTTCCTCGGCATGTGCGAGGTCAACTACGAGATCGCGGTGCCCGAGGGGACGTTGGTGGACGTGGAGACCACCAGCGGCCGGATCCGGGTGGACAACGTCAACGGTGCGCTGGACCTGTCGAGCACCAGCGGTGCGGTGATGGTGAGCGACAACGTCGGTGACGTGTCGGTCTCCTCGACCGCCGGCGGTGTGGAGCTGTCCGGTGTGGAGGGCTCGGTCGCGGTCGAGACCGTCTCGGGCGGAATCGCGGCCTCCGGGTCGGGGGAGTCACTGGACGTGGAGTCGGTCTCCGGCGCCGTGGACGTGTCGGGGTTCACCGCTCGGGTGGTGGAGGCTGAGGCCACCAGCGGGGCCGTCGTCGTGGGCGGAGGCTTCACGTCGGCTGAGGTGTCGACGACCTCGGGCGGCGTCGAGGTGAGCACGGACGTCCCCTTCGAGCTGCTGTCGGTGGACTCCACCAGCGGTTCGGTCCGGTTGCGGGTCCCTGAGGGCTCCTACGCGGTGACCGGGGAGTCGGGGACGGGAGGGCGTGACATCGGTGTGGACACCTCCTCTGACGCCGGGGCTCGCATCGAGGTCAACACGGGCAGCGGTTCGGTGGAGGTCAGGGAGTCCTGAGTCATCGTTCGAAGCGCAGCGCCGCCCAGTCCGAGTCGATGGGGACCTGGGCGGTGCTGCGCCATCCGGCCTCGCGGAGCACGGCCCATCCCTGGTCGGCGGTCAGGTCGGTGATGATGGTGCCGCCGCGTTGGGGGAAGCACATCCACAGCCGAGTGCGGGGACCGGCCGCGTCCATGGCCGTGGGTGCCTCGCGGGTGACCGTGCCCCGGTCCAGGGCGAACAGGTGGATGTCGTCGTAGTCGGCGCCCTCGATGAGACCCAGGTCGATGTGGATGTCCTGCGGTGGCTCCAGGAGGCGCAGGTAGCGTTCGGGCGCGTTGAGGACGAGCAGCCGGTCCCCGGGACGCACCCCCATCCTCTGGGCGAGTGTGTCCGACATTCCCCCTCCGTTCGGTGACCCGCGCGAGCGGCCCTGCGATCCTTCCGACACCGTACGGGTCCTGGGCGCCGAAACCGAGCGGCATCCCCCACTCGACCACGACATGACCGGATTTTTAGCATGCCCCGGGTTGTGGTGTTCGACGAGACTGGCCAACTCCTGTAAGACCAGGTCAAAAGCACTACGCAGCTTTGGAAGTCGCTTCACTTCCAGGATCTCGGCGTGGATCTGGAGCACACCTGGAGCGGATCCCGGGGGTTCCCCCGAAGGAACCGGAACGAGTAAGCAGACCAAAACGGGTACGGGGCTCCCGCCCGAGGCGATGGGCAACGAGAAGTGGCACGACACCACTCACGCGGTGTGGATGCGCTCCTCGCTGTCCAACCCCGGCTCCGAGGCGATCGTGGAAGTCGCCGAGTTCGACGACGGCTTCCGCGCGGTCCGTGACGGCAAGAGCCCGGAGAAGGGCACGCTGTTCTTCACCCCCGCCGAGTGGGAGGCGTTCGTCCTGGGCGCCCGCGACGGGGAGTTCGACATCCCCGGGGAGTACCTCACCGAGGAGGAACGTCGGATCCAGAACCGCGAGGTCGATGTCGAGGCCGCCTGGGTTCCCTCCCCGCTGAACACCCCGGAGGCGATGGCCGCCTACCACCGCCGCGAAGCGGCGTCGCAGGACAACTGAGCTGCTGATGGGTGGCCCGCTCTCTTGACGGGGCACCCACTCGTGCTACCGGCAGCGGGTCAGTCGGCGTACCGAGTGGTCGTAGACCCCTTGGGCAAGGGGGATCGTGTCGATGCGCACCCGTTCGTCGGTGGCGTGCAGAGCACCGTTGCGGGGTGGGCCGAACAGCAGCCGGTAGTGGACCAGTGTTGGCCGGACGGCGAGCGCCTTCTCGATGACCTCCAGGTAGGCGACGTCCCGGGACCGGGATCCGGTCACAGCCAGGTGGGACTCGGCCGCACGAACGACCTCCATCATGGCTTCCGCAGGCGGCGGGGGCCGCTGACGAGCTGGGGCGTGTCCTGAGCGGTGGCCGCACGGTTGTCCTGGTGGGTGAACAACTCCTCGACCGGTTGGCCGTAGTAGCCGGCGAGCAGGGCTCGGTAGCGGCGGCTGGTGGTGTGGCGGCTGCGCTCCCACCCGGAGAGCATGCTCGGGGTGACCTCGCTGGAGCCCGTGGGGAAGCGGCGCCGGAACTCGTGGGTTTTCTCACCGGTCCACATCAGTTCGTACCACTGGGCGTCCAAGGCCATCACCACCCGAACCGGCTCGGGGGGCGGGGACGGTCACGTCGAACAGGGCGTCGTCCACAGCGGGTTCCTCACAAGGGCGGTAGGGGCCACGGTAACGGCGGACACGGCCGGGGCGCAGGCGGTTGCCGCAACACCCCGCTTGTCCATGACCTGTCCACCTCGCGTGGACACGGAGTGAACAGGCCCGTGGCCAACCGGTGATCTGGCCCGGAGCCCGGCGGCGAGTGACCCTGAGACCACCGCCGCTACCGGTTGGAGGTCACCGTGCACCACCCCCCACTCACCATCGGGTTCCCCCGTGAGTCCGGTCCCGATGAGCGCCGCACCCTGCTCACGCCCCACCCGGCCCGCACCCTGTCCGACGCCGGGTTCGACCTGATCGCTGAACCGGGCCTCGGAGCGGGGATCGACCAGGACGACACCGTCCTGCCCGGTGTCCAGTTCTGCCCGGCCGAGCAGGTGTGGGCCGCCCCGCTCATCCTGCGCTACAGACCGGGCCCAGCCAGCGATCTGGACAACCTCGCCTCGGGGCAGGCCATCGGCGCGATCTTCCACGCCGAAGGCGACCCCGCCATGATCACCGCCCTCACCGGCAGCGGTGCGACCGCGTTCAGCTACGAGTTCCTGCGGGAGGACGACCACTTCCCCCTCGCTGTGGCGGGAGGCCGCATCGCCGGAACCCTGGCTGTGCACGTCGTCGGCCCTCACACCGCCCACACGCCCGAACGGCCCCGGTCAGCGAACATCGACAGCCCTGGCCGGTCGAGGACCAGGAGTGTTCCCCGGCGTGGGCGTACCAGACGCCGTCGCGCCAGCTCTCCCAGTGCCCGCGTGGTGCGTTCCCTGGTGGTGCCGGTCAGACGGGACAGCTGCTCGTGGGTCAGGCGCACCGCGACGGGTCGGTGCCCGGGGTCGAGCGGCTCGACGAGCCTGCACAGCGTGGCCGCGGTGCGTTCGGGGACATTCTTTCCCACGGTGTCGGTCAGCCGCTCCTCCAGATCCGTGATGCGCGCTCCCAACTGCTCGATGAGCCGTACGGCCACCCGCGGATCCCACAGCAGGAGCCGCCGGACGTCGTCGGCGCTCATCACACACAACTGGCCCTCGGCGACGGCCTCACACCACGTGCCGCCCATGCGCAGTCCCAGCAGGGCCATGTGCCCGAACACGGACCCGGGCCCGGCGATGGCGGTGGTGACGGTCCGCCCGTCCTCCAGGACCTGGAAGAGCCGGACGTGTCCGCGCTTGACGACGTAGAGGGCCTCCAACGTCTCGTGGGGGACGCGGACCGTCTGGCCCGGCCAGATCGAACGCAGAGGGACGCGGGCGCTGATCTCCTCCATCCGCTCCCGTTCCAGATCCTGGAACAGCGCGGTCTCGGACAGGCACCAGTGATCAGTCACGGCCGCTCCGCTCGTGGTCGGCACGGACGGAGCGGTGGATGTGCGGGATCCTCACGCCGTCAGGCCTCGCTCCGGCTCAGTCCGTACAGCGCCAGAGCCGCGACCAGGCCGTAGGCGAGGTGACCCATGAGGCTCATCATGGCTGTCGCGTTCATGGGGAACAGCGGCATGCCGAGCATGGCGGGCATCAGGATCAGTGCGCCGAGGACCCACCACGCGGCGCCGTAGACCAGCCCCGCCGCGATGGTCACGCCCACCCGGTCGGCGATGGCACCGGCCAGCAACCCGAACACCAGACCGATGGCGGCGGAGATCGCCAGGTGGATCACCGCGCCGACCAGGGCGCTCTGGCTGCCGACGAGCATGGCCACCATCGGGAGCATGCCGGACATGGCCATGAGCACGCCGAAGACCACACCTCCGGCGAGCCCGGCGACGACGCCCCGCCAAGCGTGGGTGAGCGCGTGCGAGCGCGCGTGCGCGATCGTCGACATGACGACACCTCCGTGTGTTCGGTCCGCCCCACGCGTGGACCCACCGGGGCGCGGAACGTTCACCAGCCAGCCCATCACAGTGGGCCCGGGTCGGGTCGGAGGCTGTCAGCGGTCTGACACTCTCGTACTCTCACGCCCCGTACCGGGCGGACGGGCCACCACCCTGGTCAGGGGGAGAGGGAGGGTTCGGCCGGGCGCTGTCCACCGTGCCAGTGACCACGCGCCCCGGTCCATCCGCGGGCCGAGGACCCGCCGTTGTCGTGACAGGGGCGGTCCACTGGAAGCGCGCCGGGTAGTCGGCCCAGGCATGGTCGTCCATCGACCACCTCCAGCGCGGTCCCGTGGATCAGGCGCGGCCGTGCACGCGGCGTACCAGCCCACGACGGTCGACCAGGTCGATCGCCGCGTAGCGGACCCCGATCAGACCGGCCTTCTCGAACTCCTTGAGGACCTTGTTCAGCGACGGTCTGCGCACCCCCAGCATGGCGGCCAGGGTGCGTTGGGGAAGCTCGACGACGTCCCCGTCGGCCTCGTCCAACAGCAGCTGTGCCGTCTGCTGGGTGAGGGAGCGGCCGAGCAGTCCGAGGATGCGCATGTGGCTGGTGTTGAGACGTTCGGCCACACTCGACAGCCAGCGCCGGGCCACGGCCGGGTGCGTGGCCAGCAGCCGCTCGAACTCCTCGGAGTCCAGTTCCAGGATCTCGGCGTCCTCCAGGGCCCGGCCGGTGTAGGGCAGGGGCATGTCCAACAGGAGTTGGATGTCGCCGTCCACGTCCCCGGGGCGCAGGATCTGCACCACGACCCGGCCCGGCCCGGATCCGGCCGTCAGTTCGACGTGGCCCGAGCGCACGATCCACACCCCGGCCGTGTGCGGTTTGGCGCCGAACACCAGTCCGGCGCGGGGCACGCTGCGCCTGCGCAGGATCGACGCGAGCGCGGAGACGTCGTCCCCGGTCAGGGGCGTGGCGTGGCCACGACCCACACAGCGGGCGACCCAGGCGGCCTGCTGCAGGCGGGGGTCCTCACGACCACCGAGCATGCTCAGGGCGCGGTTCATGGCCGCTGGTGTCTGTGGGGACATGGGGATCACGGTTCCTCGTCGCCAGAGGGCGTGTCCTTCGGCGGGGCGCGCCGTGCGGACGGTCGTCTCGGTTGGACGTTATCCCACGTTGGGGCGGCGCACGCGGTTTCCCGGGGATTCGGCGTTGTGTGCCCGCGGGCACAGACGCGGCGCCGGGGCGGTCGGTTGTGTGGGACGCGCAACGTTCACCGGGGCCCCGCCCCGGACCCGACGGAGGTAAAGATGTCGACCATCGCCCAATCCCCCACCCCACTGGTGACCCGTGTGTGGCGAGGCGCCGTCGCCGGTGTCGGCGGCGGGATCGTCTTCGGAATGCTCATGGCCATGATGGGGATGCTGCCCATGATCGCCGGCATGGTGGGCAGCGACAGCGCCCTGGTCGGCATGGTGGTGCACCTGGCCATCTCGGCGGTGATCGGCGCCGGGTTCGGCCTGGTGGCCGGACCCCTGGCCGACCGCCTCGGCGCGGTCCTCGCGGCCGGGGCGGGCTACGGAGTGCTGTGGTGGGTGCTCGGCCCGCTGGTGGCGATGCCCATGATGATGGGGATGCCGCTGTTCATGATCAACCAGATGACGATGATGAGCCTGATGGGGCACGTGATCTACGGCCTGGTGACGGCCGGGGTGCTGTTCGTGCTCAGCCGCCGAAAGAGCTGAGGATGCCGCCGCTGCGCGTGTTCGTGGCCCCGGGCTGTACGGGCTGTGTACGCGCGTTGGAGTTGTCCGCGTTCGTGGAGCGGCGACGTCCGACCCACCCCGTGGAGATCGTCGATCTGACCGATCCCCGGGCCCGGGTCCCCGACACCGTGGTGGGGACCCCCGCCTTCCTGATCGGGGACCGCCTGTTCTCCCTGGGCAACCCGGCTCCGGAGCGGCTCCTGGCGGAGCTCGACCGCCTCACCGAGGCGACGGAGTGAAGCGGCCGCCCTGTTCGGACGTTGAACACGAAGCGGGCCGCCCGGAGGAGATCTCCTCCGGGCGGCCCGT
>NZ_ANBC01000771.1 GCF_000341125.1 Nocardiopsis lucentensis DSM 44048
GTGGTGGGGTGGGAGAGTAGGTCGCTGCCACGGTTTTTCTTGGGGGGGTCGTCCTTGGTGGGCGGCCCCCTTTTTTTGCGCCGACCATTGTGAACATGTGAAACCAGTAGGGTTTCCATGAATGTCGCACGCATGTTCTCGGGGCGGCCTCGGTTCCGGCCGGCTCCGCCGGTCCGGAGGCACACGACCGCTACCCCGTGGCCGGTGACCCCGCGGAGGATCCGGAAGACCGGTCCGGTGCATCACGCGCAACCCCGGGGCGTCCGGCCCCAGGGAGGGTTCGCTGGGGGGCTACTGGTCCTCGTCGGCCTCGGGGCTCTCGATCAGCTGCCGCAGCAGCGCCACGAAGTCCTCTTCGCTCATCGCCGACCAGTCCACGTGCTCGTTCATGTTGAGCGATCTCCCCAAACTCCGAGCCGATAAGCCTGCGTAGGCGGGATTCGTTCGAGAAGTCTGGGTTAACGGCACGTTAGCGCAGGTAGCGGCCCTGGCCGGACGTGGACACTACACGTGCTGCTGGAGCGCGCTCCGGCACTCGGGGCAGCGGCAGCGCTTGTTGTAGCCCGTGACGGAGCCGTGCGGGAGGGCGGGGTCGCGCTGCTCCGTGAGGGTGGCGTCCAACTGGTCACCGAACGACTGGAGGATGCGCGCGGTGGAGAAGATCGCCCTGGGCGTGATTCCGAGCTCGGAAGCGGCATCGTCGATGTGCTTCCCCATCCGGAGTTTCGCGATCAGGCGGGAGCGCGTGCTCGGCGGCATCTCGGCCTCAGCGTTCGCGATCAGCTGCTCGGCGTCGTCAATGGGGTAGCTCATGGATGTCCTCTATGTGTGCGGGAACGCGTCTCCATCGTACGCGGTTTCCTCCTGCGACATATGAGGCGCGTGAGGTGTCCTATTTCTAGAAACGCATTGCTAGATGCTAGATGCCGTGTTTCGCTGGGAACACACCTTCACTCTGTGTCATTGGAGCCGTGTTATGAGCAGCCCCACGGTTCGTCGTCGTCGACTCTCCGCCGAACTCCGCCGCCGCCGCGTGGAGGCGGGAATGACCCTCAGCGACGTGGCGGAGGAGCTGGAGTGGTCCCCGGCCAAACTGGGCCACATCGAGACGGGCATCCGCAAGTGGCCCTCGGTGATGGAGATCTCCGCCCTCCTCCGCCTCTACGGCGTCACCGGGGGGCAGCGTGAGGCCATCCTGACCCTGGTGCGGGAGTCACGGCTGAGGCCGTGGTGGACCGAGTACGAGGACGTGCTCCCGTCGGCCTACGTGGGTAATGAGGCGGGTGCCGTCGGGGTTCGTGTGTACTCGGGCATCCTCGTTCCCGACCTCCTCCAGGTCCCCGACTACACCGCTCTCGTCGCGCGAGCCATGGGGCACGGTGAGGAGGGGGTGGAGCGGATGGTCGCGGCCTACCTCAAGCGCCAGGAGGTGCTCGAAGGGGGAGGTCTGCTCCGTTACCACGCCGTGGTCGAGGAGGACGCGCTCCAGCGTGTCGTGTCCGATCTCTCGCTGTTTCGGGCGCAGGCCACACGCATGGTCGAACTCGCCGCCTCGGAGCGGGTGACGCTCCGACTCATCCCCACGTCCGCGGGTCCTCACCGAGGTGTCGCGGGGCCCTTCTCCGTCCTTGAGTTCGACGAGGGGGAGGACGCACTGGCGTACGTGGAGGCCACCCAGGGTGGAACGATCGTGGAGGCTGAGGAGGCGGTTGGCTCGTGTGAGCGGGTGTGGTCCGAACTCACCAGGGTCGCGGCATCCCCCGAGACCACCGTCGGCATCCTGCGTCGTATGGCGCTGCTCACCTGAGTCCTCGGTCCGATCCCTTGCTAGTCTCTTGGTGACAACCTCATAAAGTTCTCTGTGGAGCCCCCGCAGTCGGCGGGTGCTCGTGTGTAGGAACCGGATGAAAGGGTCCAGACAGTGAAGAAGATCATCGTTCTGGCGCTGGTGGCCCTCGGGGCTTTCGCCGTCTACCGCAAGATCCAGGCGGACCGCGCCGAGCTCGACCTGTGGACCGAGGCCACGGCGGCCAGCGAGAGCTGATCGCGCGGCGGACGAGCGGGGTGTCCCGCGCTCGTCCGTCAGTGACACGAAGACGTGGGTGGGCCGGTGTACCCGTGGTGCGACCCACGGCTTCGCGGTCCCTGTGACCGGGACCGCCTTCGAATGAAGGTATGCTCTCCTTGGGTTCAGGGGCCATAGCTCAGCTGGCAGAGCGCCGGTTTTGCATACCGGAGGTCAGGGGTTCGACTCCCCTTGGCTCCACTCGAAAAACAGCAGGTCAGAGTATGTGACGGGGACTCCCTACGGGGGTCCCCGTTTTCGTGTGCCAGGGGCCCGGTACGCATTCGGTGCACACGTGCTCCACACCGCGACCGGCCGGGTGTCCCACCGCGGGTCGAGGAACGGGGCTCGCCACTCCGCCTCCCCGGTCGAAGAGCCCGATCCGCGGGCGTCGGTCATGGCGGTGACGCCGTCGTCGGACACGTGCGCCGCCCGCACCGGAGCCGGGGAGCCCTCCATCCGGACGCGACCCACCCCGGCCACCGGGACGTGACCCCGCGCGGGGCGAAGCCGCCACGTGGAGCCATTGGCCCTACTCGTCATCTCCGCAGGTGAGAGGGGTCGGGGCGGTCGTTCGGGCGCGGGCCTGGGCAGCCGTCGCTTTGTGTACACGGGTTCTAGTCCGATCGGGTGGGGTGACCGCTTCGTCCCGTCCCGCGTGACACTGGGGTGTTGCGGTGAACTCGCAGGTCATCACGGTTGCTGTGGAATGACTTCGGCTCTACCACATGTAGTCACTCTCCGTGTGTGTATGATGACACCTCCCCGAAGTGCAATGGTCCTAGTGGGCCATATGAGAAATAGGCCACTTGGGGACTGTTGGTGAACAGGGACGATCCGTAGTTTCGACACCAGCGACAACGAGGAAGACAGCGCGCCGAAACGACCAACCCCCGAAGACGAGCCGCGGCCCCCCGTCTGGCAGTCCTNGTCGCGCCAGCCGGTGGGATTTCCGATCACCACACATGCTGATCTTGGGAGTGGGGCAACATGTGGAATGAGAAGATGGCGGCCCGAGCCAAATGTCGGGAGATCGACCCCGACGCCCTCTTCGTGCAGGGTGCCGCGCAGAACCGCGCCAAACTCATCTGCCGGGGCTGCCCCGTGCGCACGATGTGTCTGGCTGAGGCGTTGGACAGTCGCATCGAGTTCGGTGTCTGGGGAGGCATGACCGAACGCGAGCGCCGTGCCCTGCTGCGCCGGCGCAAGGACGTGACTGACTGGTACGAACTGCTGACCTCCGCCGAGCGTCGCTACGAGGCGGAGCAAGCCCGCAGGGACACGCCTGTCGCCGTACGGAACTAGCGCCGGTTTCCCGGAACGGTCAACGGACAAGGTCGGGGCACCCCCAGGAGGGGATCAGGGGAGGATCAGGGTGTGCCCCGATGTCCGGCGCCACGCGTATGACGCATGATGGGGGGAGCACGGCACGTGGGAGGACGGCCGTGCCCCCTTCGGCGTTGGGAGTGGGAGTGGCAGGGGAGGGT
>NZ_ANBC01000772.1 GCF_000341125.1 Nocardiopsis lucentensis DSM 44048
CCGACCGGGACACCGTGGCCGAGATGCTCCGCGAGGCCTACAGCCTGGGGCAGCTGGACGAGGAGGAGTTCGACCAGCGCCTGGATCTCGCGATGCGGGCCAAGGTGCGGGCCGATCTGGAGCCGCTCACCCGGGACCTGGCGCCGGCTCCGGGCGGTGCGCCGAACGCGCCCACGGGCGCCAAGGAGACCGTCGACCCCAGGACGCCGCTGCCCAGCACACCGGTGGAACGCGTGGTCGCGGCCTGCGCCCACGCGGGGAACTACTTCTTCCCGATCGTGGCTCCGTTGCTGATCTTCCTGGCGAGCGACAGACTCTCGCCGTACGTCCGCCGTCAGGCCATGGAGTCGCTGAACTTCCAGCTCTTCTGCCTCATCGCCGGGATCGGCAGCCTGCTGGTCTTCTGGCTGGTCATCCCGCTCCTGGTCACCGTCTACGTGCTCCTGGGCGTGATGATCCTCCCGGCCGTCGCCTCGCTGGCGGCCCTCATGGGGAAGAACTGGCGGTACCCCATGTTCTTCCGCCTGCTCAAGGACGACTGAGTGGAGGGCGCGGGGAGACGCCGCCGCGCCCCCGCGCGTCAGCGGTCGGGGTGCCCGTTCTTCCCGGCCCGCTCGTGGCTCGTCGCGGCACGGACCTTCTCCTTGACCGACCCGGCCTTCTCCTCCAGGTTCTCGCGGGTCTCACGGACCTGTTCGCGGGCCTGGTCGAGGTGCTCCTGCCACTCGGCGTCCTGGGACGCCTGGCGCAGTCGGATCAGCGAGTACACGATCACACCGCCGACCACGGCGGCGCCACCGATCAGTACCGCGCGGGGGACGCGCACGCCCCCGCACAGGAGCTTCCTCCCACGCGGCGCCGGGTGCGGGTCGACCCGGTGCGCGGCCGCGGCGAGCATCCCGGCCACCCGGGGCGCCACCGTGTCCTCGACCCGCTGTGCGGCCGTCTCCAGTTTGGGAGCGGTCCACCCGCGCGCCTGGAGGAGCCTCAGGGCGGCCTGGTCCCGTGCCTGGTCGGCGTACGGGCCGAATCGGTCGGCCTGGTCGCGGGCCAGCTCCTGGAGGCGGACGAGGGTCGCCTCCGCCTCCTTGCGTGCCTTGCGACGCTTCGAAGTGATGGGCACGTCGTCAGCTCCTTCGATCGTTCTCGGTCCCCACCCGGTAGGCGGATGCACGCCGTGTTATCCGGGTGTTATCTCAACTTACGTCCTCTCCTTCGGGGTTTGGCGTTTCGACACCGGGACGGTCGTCCACAGGTCAACGGGGTTCCGGTGAAGGGATCGGGCCGGACGGGTAACGTGATCACACAAGTACGCTCGACCGAAAGGCACATAGGTGTCGGACTCCAAGGGCCAGCCCACCGCGCGGCTGAAGACCTCCGAAGGAACCATCGTCGTCAGGCTGTTCGAGGAGGAGGCTCCCGAGACGGTCGCCAACTTCATCGGCCTCGCCGAGGGCTCCAAGCAGTGGATGGACCCCGCGACCGGAAAGATGTCCAACGACAGCCTGTACTCGGGCACGATCTTCCACCGGGTCATCGAGAACTTCATGATCCAGGGGGGATGCCCGCTCGGTACCGGCCGCGGCGGCCCCGGTTACACCTTCGGCGACGAGATCAGCCCGAAGCTCCGTTTCGACCGCCCGTTCCTGCTCGCCATGGCCAACGCCGGCCCGGGCACGAACGGCTCGCAGTTCTTCATCACCGTCGGCGAGCCGAACTGGCTCAACGGCCGCCACACCATCTTCGGTGAGGTGGTCGAGGGCTCCGACGTGGTCACGAAGATCTCCCACGTCGCGACCGACCCGGACGACCGCCCCCACAAGGACGTCGTCATCGAGTCCGTCGAGATCACCCGATAGCGGATCCGACGTGCCCAGAGCCCGAGGAGTGAGAACCCGCCCATGACCGCGTCGCCACCACCCCCCGGCGCACCACGCACCTGCTACCGGCACTCCGGTCGGGAGACCGGGGTCAGCTGCACCCGGTGCGCGCGGCCCATCTGCCCGGACTGCATGGTCGAGGCGTCGGTGGGGTTCCAGTGCCCGAACTGCGTGGCGGCGGGCAGGCGCGCGACACGTCCGGCCCGCACCGCCTTCGGCGGCCGGGCCGTGAGCAAGCCCTACGTCACCTGGACGATCCTGGTCCTGATGGCGGGGGGCTACCTGGCCCAACTGGCGACCGCGATGGGGGCGGCCGGATCCTCGCCCCTGGTCTGGGAGTTCGGCATGCTGGGCTTCGGGGTCACCGAGTGGGGGGAGAGGCTCGGGGTCCTGAACGGCGAGTGGTACCGGCTGATCACCGCCGCGTTCCTGCACGGCGGGATCTTCCACCTGTTGTTCAACGGCTACGCGATGTACCTCCTCGGCACCCAGCTGGAACGCTGGCTGGGCCATGGGAGGTTCGTCGCCCTGTGGGTCCTGGGCGCCGTCGCCGGGTCGGTGCTCACCACGCTCGTCGAGCCGCAGGGGTTCGCCGTCGGAGCGTCCGGGGCGATCTTCGCGCTCTTCGGGGCGGTGTTCGTGATCGGCCGCAGGCTCCGGCTGGACCTGCGGATGGTCGGGGCGCTCCTCGCGGTCAACCTGGTGTTGACCTTCGTCGTCCCGAACATCTCCTGGACCGCCCACATCGGCGGTCTGGTGGCCGGTCTGGTCCTGGGGGCGGTCTTCGCCTATCTCCCGGGGCGGGACGCGGGGGCGACGACGCGCACGACCGTCCACACGCTGGTGACGGCGGCCTTCGCCGCCCTTCTCGTGGTCCTGCTGCTCGTCGTCCCAGGACTCCTCTGACCGACGCCGAGCACCGCGGAGGGCTCCCCGTACGGTGACGGGCCCCGGACCTGTGCACAGGTCCGGGGCCCGTCGTGTGTCCCGCGCGAACCACCACGGGCGCGGACATGCCGAGATCGGCTACCCACAGCCTGTGGATAACCCTGTGGAAACCCTGGGGGGTACGTCCGTCAGTGCCAGCGAGTGGACAGGACGACCGCCGCGATGATGCCGCTGAAGCCGATGAGCAGGTTCCAGTTGTGCCAGTCCTGCATGTACGGCACGTACTGGCCCGCGATGTAGTAGACGCCGATCCAGAGGATGCCCGCGATGAAGAAGCCGAGCATGGTCGGAACCAGCCACCGTGGAGTGACCTTGGGCTTCTCCTTGGAAGGAGGCGGCGTGTAGACGGCCTTCTTCTTGCGGTCGCTGCGGGACTTCGGCACGGGCGCTGCTCCAGATGAGGTGGGCGGTTCGAAACGCTCCACAGTCTACGCCCCGGGGCGCTCCCGCGTCACCGCCGCGCGGACACGATCCTCTCCCCCGCCCGTCCGGGAACGACGAGGGGCCGTGCTCCGAAGAGCACGGCCCCCACTCTCAGACTCCTCAGGGGGTCCGGAAGAAGAGTCCGTCGTCACCGTCACCGGGGTCGCCCGGGCCACCCGGCTGCTCCGGGTCCTCCGGGTCACCCGGCTGTCCGGGCTCCTCCGGATCCGTCTCGCCGTCCGTCGGCGGCTCGGGTTGGGTGGGCGCCACCGCGACGGTCAGCGTCACCACGGTTCCCGGGGGAACCTGCCGTTCGGCCGGGATGGACTGGGAGAGCACCAGGCCCGCCGTGGAGTCCGCGGTCTCCTGCTCGGTGATCTGGGCGGTGAGCCCCAGCTGCTGCAGCGCGGATTCGGCCTGATCACGGGTCATGCCGACCAGTTCGGGCACCTGCACCTGTTCCGGACCGGAGGAGATGTAGAGCGTGATCTCCGTGTCCGGGGCCACCTCGTCGCCCGCGGGCGGGTCGGTGCCCACCGCGCTGCCCTCGGCGATGTCCCCGCTGGCCCGCTGCTCCACGTTGACGGTCGCGAATCCCTGGTCGTTGAGGGTGCCGCGGGCCTGCGCCTCGGGCTGTCCCTCCACGTTCGGGATCTCCACGGCCTCCGGTCCGGAGGACAGGACCAGGACGACCTCCTGGTTCACCGGATGCGGGGTGTCGGCCTCCGGGTCGGTCTCCAGCACCGTGCCGGGTTCGGCCTCATCGGCCCGCTGTTCGGTCGCGATGTCCTCGAAGCCCGCGCCGGTCAGGGTCGCCCTGGCGGCGTCCTCCGTCTCGCCGACCACGTCGGGGATCGCGACCTCCTCGATGGTCGGCTGGTTCTCCCTGGTGAGCAACCAGAAGGCCAGCACCAGGGAGCCGATCACGCCCACGGCCAGGAGGGCCCACAGCGCGGCCTTGCCCGCACCGCCCTTGCGCGGCTCCTCCTGGTAGCGGTCGTCGTAGTCGTCGTAACGGTCGTAACCGTCGTCGTAGCCGTCGTACCCGCCGCCGTTCGCGGGTGGCAGGGCGGTGGTCGCGCCCGCGGCCGCCATGGCCATCGTGCCCGCCTGCGTGGGCATACCCGCCAGGCCGCGCTGGATGTCCGCGCGCATCTCCGCGGCGTTCTGGTAGCGCTCCTCGCGGTCCTTGGTCATGGCGCGGAGGGTGACGTCCTCCAGCCAGTCCGGGACCTGCGGGTCGACCTCGGTCGGGGGGACGGGCTCCTCACGCACGTGCTGGTAGGCGATCGACACGGGGGAGTCCCCGGTGAACGGCGGCCGGCCGGTGAGCAGCTCGTAGAGCACGCACCCGGTGGAGTAGATGTCGCTGCGCGGGTCCACCCGCTCGCCGCGCGCCTGTTCCGGTGACAGGTACTGCGCGGTGCCGATGACCTGGGAGGCCTGCGTCATGGTCGCCTGGTCGTCGCCCATCGAACGGGCGATGCCGAAGTCCATCACCTTGACCTCGGCGTTGCGGGTCAGCATCACGTTGGCGGGCTTGATGTCGCGGTGGACGATCCCGTTGTCGTGGCTGTACTCCAGCGCGTTGAGGATGCCGTCGACGAGCTCGGCCGATCGCTCCGGCAACAGGCGCCGGTCGTCGTCGAGGAGTTCCTTCAGCGTGCGTCCGTCCACGTACTCCATGACGATGTACGGGATCGACACCCCGTCGACCACGTCCTCGCCGGTGTCGTAGACCGCGATGATCGCCGGGTGGTTCAGTGAGGCAGCGGACTGCGCCTCGCGGCGGAACCTGGCCTGGAACACGTGGTCGCGGGCGAGGTCGTGTCGGAGGGTCTTGATCGCGACGAGCCGGTCGAGCCGGAGGTCGCGTGCGCGGTGGACCTCGGCCATGCCGCCGCGCCCGACGACGGTGTCGAGTTCGTAGCGTCCACCAAGGAGCCGGGGCTGGGACATGTCGTGTACTAATCCTCGTGTCTTCCGGTGGCCGCCCGCGGGCCGCCGCCTACCCAGAGCGTCGTTCGCTCATTTCCTCGTCATGGTTCCGTCGGGGGCGTGGTGTCGCCACCGTCGCCGCCCGGGTCGTCTGTGGGGTCCTCACCGCCACCGTCGTCACCGCCGGTGTCGCCGCCGTCGTCCGCGGGGGGAGTCGTGTCACCGTCCTCCACGGGTGTGGACGGTTCGTCGGGAACCTCGTCGGTCGGTTCAACCTCCTCCGGGCTGGGGTCCTCCTCCTGAGTGGTCGCCTCCGGGCCGGTGGTCCACTCCGTGTCGGGTCCGTCGTCCACGGGACGCTCGGGTGCGCCGTCCCGCTCCTCGGTCGCCTCCGAGGGCGCGGGAGGGGACGGCTCCGACGTCGCCGGAGGCTCGACGGAGTCGCGTACGGGGTCGGCGGTCGACGTCCCGTTGTACAGGAACCCGGCCACCACGGCGGCCGCGACGACGAACATCGCCACGACCGCGGCGAGGACGACCGGGAGACTGACACGCCGTCGGGACGCTCCCGACAGCCTAGCCGAGTCCCCTTGATCACCAGGGGTTACGATCTCTTGGTCGGCGGTTCGCCCGCGCACGGGACCGGTGTCGGGGACCGCGCCGACCACGGCCGTCCGGGCGACGGATCCGAACCCGGCGGAGGGCGTCGGCGGACCGGTCCCGGAGTTCGAGCGGATGACGGCCGCCATGTGCGCCACCTCGCTCGCCGAGGCCGGGCGCTCGTCGGGGTCCTTCAGCAGCAGGGCCGACACGAGGTCGTCGATGTCGGCGGGGATGTCGTCGGGCAGTTCCGGGGGCTCGTCGCGGGTGTGGGCCAGGGCGAGCGCCACCGGGTTGTCGCCCGTGAACGGCGGTTGGCCCGCCAGGCACTCGTAGGCCACCACACCGAGCGCGTACAGGTCCGAGGCCGCGCTCGCGGGACGCCCGGAGGCCTGTTCCGGCGAGATGTACTGGGCGGTCCCCATGACCATGCCGGTCTGAGTGAGCGTGACCGACATGTCGCCCCGGGCGATACCGAAGTCGGTGAGTTTGATCTGGCCCTCGCCGGTGACCAGCAGGTTGCCCGGCTTGATGTCGCGGTGCACCACACCGCGCGCGTGCGCGGCGGCCAGGGCCTGGGCGGACTGGCAGACGAAGTCGAGGGTCCGGTCCGGGCTCAGGCGGCCCTGCTCGCGCAGCAGTTGGGAGAGCGGCTCCCCGACCACGAGTTCCATGATGAGGAAGGCGCGCCCGTCCTCCTCACCGTAGTCGTAGACCTGGGCGATCCCCGGGTGGGACAGGCCCGCGGTGATCCGCCCCTCGGTGCGGAACCGCTGCCGCGCCGTCGGCTCCGCCATCTGGGAGGGGTGCAGCAGCTTGACGGCCACCGGTCGGTTGAGCAGCGTGTCCGTCGCCTTCCAGACGGTGCCCATGCCGCCCGAACCCACCTGTTCCTCCAGGCGGTAGCGGGAACTCAGAACGGTCCCGGTGAGTCCACCGGGACCTTCCGAGGGCTCGTAGGCGCTCACTCCGTTACCACTGCCTCCATCATGGCGCGCGCGATCGGCGCCGCCAGGGTGCCGCCGCTGCCGCCGCCGTGCTCGATCACGACCGCGACCGCGACCTCCGGGTCGTCGGCCGGAGCGAACCCGATGAACCAGTTGTGCGTGCCCTGGTCGCCGCCGGTCTCGGCGGTACCGGTCTTGCCCGCGACCTCCATGCCGGGGATCGCTCCGTTGGTTCCGGAACCGCCCGGGCCCGTGACCAGGACCATCATGTCCGTGAGGTCCTGCGCGGTGCTCGCGCTGACCGCCTGGGAGAACGTCTCCGGCTGGGTCTCGGTGACCACGGACATGTCGGAGTCCAGCACCGAGTCGACCACGTAGGGGCGCATCACCTCGCCGCCGTTGGCCACGCCGGCGGCCACCATCGCCATCTGCAGCGGCGTGGCCTCGACGTTGGACTGGCCGATGCCCGCGCGGCCGAGGATGCTGTCCTCGGACTCCGGAGGCGCCAGGCTTCCGGTGACCGGAAGGGGGATCCGCAGCTCCTCGCCCTCGTCCGGGTTGAATCCGAACGCGGTCGCCTGGTCGGACAGGGTCTGGCCGCCCATCTCGATCGCCCAGTTCGCCATGGAGGTGTTGCAGGAGATCTGGATCGAGTGCGCCAGGGTGTCCGGCTCGCCGCCGTTGCACGTGCCGCCCGGTGTGGCGTTGGGCAGCGGGGGGCCGGTGGGGAACTGCAGGTTGTCCGGAGCTTCCTGCGTGCTGTCGGGGGTGGCGTCCAGGTTCTCGATCGCCGCGGCCGCGGTCACCACCTTGAACGTCGACCCCGGGGGGTAGCGCTCGTTGAGGGCGCGGTTGAGCAGGGGCTGGCTCGGGTCGTTCTCCAGCTCCTGGAAGTTGGCGACCGCCGTGTTCCGGTCGGTGACGCTGGCGACGTCGTTGGCGTCGAAGGTCGGGTAGGAGACCGCGCCGAGTACCGCGCCGGTGCTCGGGTCGAGCGCCACCGCCGCGCCCTGGAAGCCGCCGTTCTGGAAGCCGTTGTAACCGGCCTCCTGGACCGCCGGGTCGAGCGTCAGCTGAACCCGGGCGCCCTCGGGGTCGCGGCCGGTGATGATGTCGCGGAAGTTGCGCACGGCGAGCCGGTCGTCGGTGCCGTCGAGCAGCGAGTTCTGCGCCCGCTCGATGCCGGTGGTGCTGTACACGCTCAGGACGCCGGTGATCGGCGTGTACATGCCGCCGCCGGTGTACTCGCGCTGGTAGAGGGGGCTGGTGCCGTCCTCGGCGACGTCCTCCGAGAAGGCGACGCTCTCCCCCGCGATCTCGATGGGACCGCGCGGCTGGCTGAGGTACTCGCTGTACTGGCGTTTGTTGAGCGGATCCTCGATCAGGGCGTTCGCGCGGAACCCCTGGATCCAGCTCAGGTTCAGCATCAGGATGGCGAACAGCGCCATCGTGAAGATGCTGAGTCGGCGGATCGGAGTGTTCATCGTCTGATCACCTGGGTCGCGCCCTCGTCCTGAATCGCTTGCGGTGCCGGCCTGCGGGCGATGTCGCTGATGCGCAGCAGGATGCCCATCATGATCCAGCTCGCCATGAGAGCCGAACCGCCGGCCGCCATGAAGGGGGTGGTCGAACCGGTCAGCGGGATGACCCTGGTCAGCCCGCCCAGGACGATGAAGACCTGGTAGGCGAGGACGAAGGCGATGCCGCTGGTCAGAAGCTTGTTGAACGGGATGGTGGACGCCAGGGCGATCCGCATGCCGCGCTCCACCAGGAGGAACAGCACGATCAGCACGCTGAGCAGGCCGGTCAGACCGAGCTCCTCGCCGAGGGAGGCGAGGATGAAGTCGCTCTCCGCGGCGAAGATCTGGTCCGCCTCACCGCCGCCGAGGCCGGTGCCGAACAGTCCGCCGTAGCCGAGTCCGACGATGCCCTGGACCAGCTGCTGGCTACCGCCGATCGCGTCGTAGACCTCCTGGTCGAAGGCGTTCAGCCAGATGTTCACCCGGGCCTGTACGTGCCAGAAGAGGAGGTAGGCGAGGGTGGCGCCGCCCATGAACAGGACCAGTCCGATGGTCACCCACGAGGAGCGCTGGGTGGCCACGTAGAGCATGGCCAGGAAGGTGCCGAAGAGCAGCAGGGAGGTGCCCAGGTCGCGCAGGAGCACCAGCATGCCGATGGCCATCACCCAGCCGACGGCGATCGGGGCGAGGTCGCGCCCGCGGGGCAGGTCGATGATCTTGAACCGGCCGACCTTGATCGGCTTGCCGACGATCGCCAGGACCTGCCGCTTGTTCATCAGGTAGGAGGCCAGGAAGATCACCAGCGCGATCTTGGCGAACTCCGAGGGCTGCATGGTGAACGGCCCGAGTTTGATCCACAGCCGGGCGCCGTAGACCGCATAGCCCAGGCCCGGGATGGCGGGCAGGAGGAGCAGGACGATCGCGACCAGGCCGCTGATGTAGGTGTAGCGCTGGAGGACTCGGGGGTCCTTGAGGAAGATGATGATCAGGAAGCAGCAGACGAGCCCGATCCCGGACCAGACGAGCTGCATGCCCGCGCCGGCGCGCTCGATGTCCTCGGCCTCGACGGCGGCCAGCCGCCAGATCATCGCGACCCCGATCCCGTTGAGGAACAGGGTGCAGGGCAGGATCAGCGGGTCGGCGTAGGGGGCGAAGAACCGCATCGCGACGTGGGCGGCGATGGCCAGGACGCCGAAGGTCAGGCCGACGGTCCACATCGCGGAGGGAATGCGGCCGTTCAGGTTGAGCCCGGCGATGGCGATCCCGGCCATGGTGATGGCGATGGCGACCGCGACGAGGACGAGCTCGGCGTTGCGCCGCTTGATCGGGGGGAGCGCCGTGGGCGCCTCCGCGGTGGCGGTGCTCAAGGGGTCACCCCGATTCCTGGGTCTCGGTGGTCGCGGAGCCGGAGTCCGCGGACCCTGCCTCGGTTTCGGCGCCCTCGGTGGGCTCCGCGCTCTCGTCGGCCGTCCCGGTGTCCCCTGACCCGGTGTCCCGCGGGTCCTCCCGGTCGGTGTCGTTCTCCGCGGCCTCGGCCAGGTTCTGGTTGAGGTCCTCGATCCGGCCCCGGGCCTCCTCCAGACTCTCGACCGGGATGGTGTTCTGGACGGTCGAGCGGTCGCCCTCGCTGAGCTCGTCCATGCGGATGTCGGAGGCCTCGATCTCCTCCGACAGGCTGAAGCCCGCGATGTCGGTGTCGATGCCCTGGTAGATGCTCACGGTGTCGCCCGAGGCGGAGGGACCCACGTAGAACTGGCTGTCGACGTACTGTCGGCCGAAGTAGTAGGCGACGCCCGCCACGAGCGCGACGATGACGAGGAAGGCCACGATCACCGGCCACCACCGGCGCGTACGGTACTCCGGTTCCGGCTCCTCCGGGCCGCGTCCGCGCCCGCGCCCCCGGGCGGGCCGGTCGTCGAAGTCGTCGTGGGGCTCCTCGTAGGGGCCGGAGTAGCCGGGCGCGGCGACATCCTCCACCCGGTCCATCTCCGCGGTGTCGCCCCCGGAGCCACGCAGCTCCTGCGCCCGTCTGGCGGGGGTGTCGCCCGCCTGCTCGTCGACCTCGGACCGCTGGTCGGCCGCCCCGACCACCTGTGGTTCGGCGGTCGGGCCCTCGCGGTCGGTCTCGGTCTCGATGACGTCGGCGATGACGGCGGTGATGTTGTCCGGGCCGCCGCCGCGGATGGCGAGTTCGATGAGCTTCTTCGCGGCCACGCGCGGGTCGGCTTCGGTCGCGAGCGTCTCGTGGATGGTCTTCTTGGTGACCACCCCGGACAGTCCGTCCGAGCACAGCAGGTACCGGTCGCCGGGCTTGGCCTCGCTGATGGAGATGTCCGGGTCGACCGGGCTCTTGCCGTCCAGGGCCCGCAGGATCAGGGAGCGCTGCGGGTGGGTGGCGACCTCCTCCTCGGTGATCTTGCCCTCGTCGACGAGGGTCTGCACCAGGGTGTGGTCGTGGGTGATCTGCTCGAAGCGCGGTCCGCGCAGCAGGTAGGCGCGTGAGTCGCCGATGTGGATCAGTGCCACCCGGGGGCCCGACCACAGCATCGCGGTCAGGGTGGTGCCCATGTTCTCGAGCTGGGGCTCGGCCATGATCCGCCGTGACAGGGAGGCGTTGGCCTGCTCGACGGCCCGCTGGAGGGACTCGGCCATCTCCTCGGTGCCGTGGGGCTCGGTGTCGAGTCGGCGGATCGTGGAGATCGCGATCGAGCTGGCCACCTCACCGCCCGCGTAGCCGCCCATGCCGTCGGCCACCGCGAGGAGGTGCTGGCCGGCGTAGCCGGAGTCTTCGTTGCCTTCGCGGAGGCATCCTACGTCGGAGTACGCCGCGTATCGGAGAGCGATTGTCATTTGCGCAGTTCCAGGACGGTCTTGCCGATACGGATGGGCTGACCCACCGTGATGGGCTGGGGGCGGTTCAGCTTCTGCTGGCCGAGATAGGTGCCGTTGGTGGAGTTGAGGTCCTCCACGAACCAGCGGCCGCCCTCGGAGTAGACACGGGCGTGGCGACCCGAGGCGTAGTCATCGGTGATGACCAGTGTCGAGTCGGGTGCGCGGCCGATGAGGATCGGTTGGGACGCCAGGTCCACGGTGGTACCGGCGAGGGGCCCCTGTGTGACCGCCAGGACCACGGGGTCGTTGCGGCGCTGCCGCTGGGGGCGCTGCTGGCGGGCCGGGGCGGGCCGGGACGGAGCGCCGCCGGACGCGGGCCGTGCCTGGGGACGGGGCCGTTTCTTCCGACCCTTCTTCTTCGACGGGCCGAAGAGATCGGTGCTGATGACCCCGACCGCCATGAGGACGAACAGCCAGAGCACCGCAAGGTACGCGATCTTGATCAATATGAGGGTCAAGTTGGACATCGAACCGCTCTTCAGCCCCTGTCGTGCTCCGGCCGGGGTGACGGTCGTCGGCGCCGCCACCGAGTCTGCCTCACCTTCGGGTCGGTGAGTTGTCATGGTCGCTGGTCCACGGCCCCCGAGGCCGCGGCCAGTCTGCCCGATCGGTCAGGTCTTCGCGGGAGACTACCGTCCCGGACACATATCCGACAGCGGTACCGCAATCGGCCACCACCGGATTTCGACCAGTCAGACGTCGGTGGGACGGGGTTGGTTTCGATCCCTCCGGGTCTGATCGGTCGAACTCCCGGTCGGGCCCGGTCAGTCGCGCCTGAACGTCATGGTGGTGCGGCCGAGACTGATCCTGCTCCCGTCCACCAGACGGGCCTGCCTGACCTGCTGGCCGTTGACGAAGGTCCCGTTGGTGGAGCCCTTGTCGACCAGGATCGCCTCGTCGCCGTCCAGGTGGATCTCCACGTGGTGGCGGGACACCCCGTTGTCCACGAGCCGCAGGTCGCAGTCGGTGCCGCGGCCCATCAGGGTGACGGGGGTGGTGAGCTCGAAGGACTGCTGCATGCCGTGGCTGGCGATGCTTCCCTCGGCGGTGGCGCCACCGGGGGAGATGAGCAGGCGCGGACGCCCGGCCTGGCGTTCGCCCCCGGTCGCTCCGGGGTCGCCGACCGGCTGCCGGACCTCGCCCTCCCCGCTGACCACGGGACCGCGGACGACACCCGACCGGATGCGAAAGCGCCCCGTCTTGAGGCCCTCGTCCGACCGGAAGTGGACGCGGACCGGGCCGACGAAGGAGTATCCCTGCTCCGTCGCGTAGTCGCGGGCGAGTTTGGCCAGTTCCTGTCCGAGACTGTCGGCGTAGACCTCCAAGCGCTCCCTGTCGCTGGCTGAGAGCTCGACGATGAAGTCGTTCGGGACGAGTGTGCGTCCCTGAGCGACGATCGCGGCTCGTTCGTCCATCTCCCGCTGAACTGCGCTCGCCACCTCGACGGGTTGGAGCTCAGACTTGAAGGCCATCGCGAAGGTGCCTTCGATCATGCCCTCAAGCCTGCGTTCGAAGCGTTGGAGCACTCCCACGAGGTACCTCCCTTGTACTCCACTCCGTATGTGTAGACGATCGTAACCGGGTCGGGGTGCCCCCGGATTCAGGCGCACCCCCCGGCAGGCGTGCTCGGAGCCGGTCATGGGCGGACCGGAAAGCGTGTGCGAACCGCGTTCAGACCGTGCTAGCCTTATCCATGTCGCCAGGCGGAACAGGCCGAAAAGGCCCCAACCACCTGGCAATACAACTGGATGAAGGTCACCCGGGCGGGTGGCGGAACGGTAGACGCGCACGGTTCAGGTCCGTGTGTCCGAAAGGACGTGAGGGTTCAAATCCCTCCTCGCCCACAACATACCCGGTGGGGATCGCTCTGCGGTCTCCACCGGGTCTCTTTTGTGCGCGGGGTCCGGCTCGGAGCGGCCGCGGGCCAGGTGGCACACTGCGGACGTGAGCATCATCGAACGACTCCACGCGATCGGACGCCCGCTGGTCGACGAGCAGCTGGCCCACCCCACCGTCGCCGGGATCGCCCGGGGCGACCTCGACGAGCGCGCGTTCCGCTACTGGTTGGAGCAGGACCACCTGTACCTGCTGGACTACGCGCGCGCCTTCTCCCGTCTGGCCTGGCAGGCGCCCGACGGCCACCTGGCCGACCTGGTGGGGATCGCGCACAGCACGCTGAACGAGGAGCTGGAACTGCACCGCTCGCTGTCGGGCGAGTTCGGCGCGGACCTGACCACGAAGGAGAAGGGGCCCGCGTGCGCGGCCTACACCTCGTGGTTGCTGGAGGCCGCCGCCGACTACCGGGACGGGCTCGCCGCCGTGTACCCGTGCATGTGGGGCTACAACCAGCTCGGGATCGAACTGGCCAAGTCGCGCCCCGACGACCCGCGCTACGCGCGTTGGGTGGACACCTACGCCGATCCCGGGTTCACCCGGCTGACCGAGCACTACGGGCGCAGGTTGGAGGAGGCCCGGCCCGACCCCGAGCGCGCCGAACGCCTCTTCCTGGAGGGCATGCGCCACGAGGTCGCCTTCTGGGACACGCCCTACGCGCCCTGAACCGCGACGCGGGGGAAGGGAGGAGGGGACCGGCGCGCCAGCGACCGGTCCCCTCCCGCATCCCTCCCGGATGGTTCCTAGGGGTTCAGGACGGTGCGCACGTCCTCGAAGCGGTCGATCTCGCAGCCGCCGTTCTTGTTGAACTCGGTGTCGATCAGGACGTCGTCGACGTGCCCGGTGACGTTGACGACCTCGGGGCCGCCGTACTGCTCGGTGCACATCATGTTGGTGGTGTCCAGGAGGAACGGTTCGGTGCCGACCTCCTCGATCTCGGCGCACGCGGCCTCGGGGTCGGGGTGGTTCCCGCCCACGGGGGAGCACGTGAGCGTCCACGTCCCCTCCGTGTAGCCGGCTTCGGGGGGTGAGTGCTGCTCTTCTTCCAGAGTGCGTTCGATCACCAGGGAGACCGCGGCGTCCGGGTCGGTGTCGACGGGCATCGGGTCGTCGGTGCCGTTCGCGTCCCCGGTGCCGTCGGGGGATTCCTCTGGGGACGTGTCGTTCTCGGAGGGGTCGGCGGGGGGAACGGTGGGGTCGGACGGGCTTGAGGTGTCGGGCGCGCCCGCGCTCACCTCGTCGGGCTCGTTGCCGCAGGCCGTGATAAGAAGCAGGCCGAGGGCTGCGAGTGCGGCGAGGCGGGTCGGCGGGGCCGTCACCGAGGGGTACTGAGCCATACGCCTTGGACGCGGCGCGAGTACGCGCGGTTCCCGCGTCGACGTGATTTCCTCGAAGATTTTTTCGGTACGGACCCAGGGGGTCGGACATGTTTCAGCACGGTGTTCCGGAGACGGTCGTCACGGAGGTGCCGGAGGGCGCCTACCTGCTCGACGTCCGGGAGGACGACGAGTGGCGCTCGGGGCACGCCCCGGGCGCGGTGCACATCCCGCTCGGCCAGCTCGGCGCGCGTGCGGGCGAGGTTCCCCAGGACCGCAAGGTGTACGTCGTCTGCCGGGTGGGCGGCCGCTCCGCCCAGGCGGCCGCGGCCCTGAACCAGGCGGGGTGGGACGCGGTCAACGTGGCCGGTGGCATGCAGGCATGGGAGCACGCCGGTCGGGACATGACGGCGGAGACCGACGGGGAGCCCACGGTGATCTGAGGCGGTCGGTCGCCGATTTTCATCAGATTGCGCGAAGCCCTGCCGCTGGGGTGCTCCCGGGTGGCACTATGACGAGGTGAGTTCCGAGCGCGCGCCCCTCAGCGCCGAAACCGTGCTGGCCGCGTCCGCGGACGCGGTGGTCGGTATCGATGGTGAGCTTCGTGTCACGGTGTGGAACCCGGCGGCGGAGCGCATGTTCGGGTGGAGCGCGGAGGAGGTCGTCGGCGGCGAGGCGCCGTTCGTCCCCGCCGAGCTGCGATCCGAGCACGGCGCGGTGCTCGAACAGGTGCGTTCGGGTACGTCCCTGTCCATCGTCACCCGTCGGGTGCGCAGGGACGGCGCGGTGATCGACGTGCGGGTCAGCACCAACTGCGTCCTCGACGCCGGTGGTGAGCTCGTCGGATGGGTCCTGACCTTCCAACCGTGCGAGAACGAGGCACAGGTCCAGGCGGCGGCCGTGGAGCGGGCGCGGCTGGTGCGCAGGCTCACCGAGGTCGTGGTCGACATCAACGCCGACCTCAGCCTGAAGTCGGTGCTCGACCGGATCTCCCGGAGCATCACGGAGTTGACGGGGGCCGACGCGGGCGGTTTCGTCCTGCTCAACGAGGACCGCGTGGAGCTGGTCAGCCTCACCGACCTGTCCGACCGCCTCCAGGGCTTCAGCGCGCCCCTGGAGACGAGCCTGTTCGGCGAGCTGCTCCGCAGCGGTAAGTCGGTGCTGTTGGCCAACGAGGACACGCGGGGCCTCCAGGACCTGGTCTGGGCCGACCTGCCGGGCCTGCACACCATCGCCCTGTGCGTGTCCAACGTCCACGGCCGCCCCTACGGCGCCCTGTACGCGCTCTACAGCCAGCGCAAGGTCGGGCACGTGGAGCTGGAGTTGTTGGAGCTGCTCGCCGCACACGCCGGAGTGGCCATCGGCAACGCCATGGCCTACGAGGAGCTCAACCTCCAACGCGTCCACGAACAGGTGGTCGCCGACTCCAGCGCGGACGGGATCGCCGTGCTGGACTTCGGCGGTCGGGTCCGCAAGTGGAACCGGTCGGCGGTGGAGCTCACCGGGTATCCGGCGGAGAAGGTGGAGGGACGACATCCTCCGTTCCCCCTGCCGACCGCCCACGGTGAGCCGATCAAGCACCAGTTGAAGGACGGTCGCTGGCTGGAGATCCTCATGGCGCGCATCCCGCGTACCCATGAGTGGGTGGTGGACTTTCGCGACATCACCGCGCAGCGGGCGATGGAGGAGGAGCAGGAGTTCTTCCTGGCCACGAGCGGCCACGAGTTGCGCACGCCGATCACGGTCATCCACGGCCTCGCCACCACGCTCGTGCGCAAGTGGTCCCGGCTGAGCCCCGGGTCCCAGCGTGAGGCGGTCGGGACGATCGCGGACCGGTCGGCCAACCTGGTCACCCTCGTGGAGCGGCTTCGCCTCGGGTCGGACGTGTCGCGCGGCGAGTTGGACGTCGACCGGGTTCCGTTCGACCTGCGGGAGCTGCTGGGGCGGGCGGTTCGGGCGTTCCGGCCTCTGTCGGACCGGCACGACGTGGTCCTGGTCGCGGACGAGGACCTGCCGATGACCGTCGGGGATCCGCTGGCCACGGGCATGATCATGGATCAGCTCTTGGACAACGCGCTCAAGTTCTCCCCGGAGGGCGGCACGATCCACGTCTGCGCCCGGGCGGAGGGCGGCGAGGTCGTGGTCGTCGTGGAGGACGAGGGGCTGGGGCTGGTCCCGGGAGACGAGGAACGGGTCTTCTACCGGTTCGTGCGGTCGGGGCCCCGGAGCGACCGCAGCCGTTTCGGTGGCCTCGGCCTGGGGCTGTACATCGTCCGCCAACTGGCGAGGGAGCAGGGCGGGGACGTCACCGCGCACCGGCGGCAGCGGGGGACGCGGATGCGGTTCACCGTGCCCGTGCGCCGGGACGGGGACGAGGGGACGGAGGACGCCGGGTCCCGGGATCGTTCCGATGTAGCGGTCGTACGCATGGGGGTGGGAGGCGGAGCACCCGGCGCGAACCACTCACCTGAGCATCATCAATCGCAAGAAACTACAAAAACCTCGAAAAGCCCTGAAGCCCTACCGCGTCAGCGATCCACGTCCAAAGACGCGAGTCGTCGCCCTTGATTCACCCCGACGAGGGTTTCCGCGCGTGGTGATCGGGGCATTTCCACCCCTGGTGGAATTCGCTGACACACATCGGGCGGGTTCCGAACCGCCCGACGAAGTACCAACGCGCAGGGACGAAGGTCGTGTCAGGAGACAACACACCACTCGACGACGGGTCATGCCCGTACCGGGTCGAGCGGAGCGTCATGCTTCCCTACGCCCCCATGAGCGTGACCGGTGCCCGCCAGCGGCTGTGCAGTGACCTGCGCGCCATGGAGATCGGCGACGAGCGCGTCGACGACGCCTCCCTCATCATCAGTGAACTCGTGAGCAACGCCCTCCGGCACGCGTCCCCGCTGCCGGAACCGGAGGACACGGTCGGTGTGTCGTGGCGTGTGCGGGTGGATCACCGGTCGCCGTCCGGCGGTTGGGTGGAGATCGCGGTCCGTGACGGCGGATCCAGCACCATGCCGCGTGTGGCTCGCCCGTCCGTGTCCGGTCTGGGTGGGCGGGGGCTGGGTATCGTCCAGTCGCTCGCCGGGCAGTGGGGCACCGAGATGGACGCGACCACGACCACGGTCTGGGCGGTGCTGGACATCGGTGTCGACGACCTCCACCCCGGTCGTCTCTCGGCCCTTGACCGCCGTTGCGCCGACACGGTCGCGGACGCGGCCCCCGACGAGGTGGTCGCGGTACGCATGCGCGTTCGGGAGAGCGCCCCCGCCTGGGGCGCGCTGCTCTGAGCCGTCGCGGGCGACCGGACCGGAGGCCGCCCGGGCGGGCTACCCGGAGGAACGTGACCGATGTCGCGAAACACCGTCAACGAGGTGGCCCGTGGCTGGTCGGGACGCTACAGTCACGACTGTGGAGTTGAAGATATCAAGCCGATCTCAGGACGACCTCGCGGTGGTAACCGTGGGCGGTGAGATCGACCTGTACACGGCACCCCAGTTGCGCAGCGGCCTCCTGGAGGCCCTGGAGGGCGGGGCACGGCGGCTGGTCATCGACATGTCGCGGACGGAGTTTTGCGACTCGACCGGCATCAGCGTGCTGCTGTCCGCGATGAAGCGCTCCCGCGACAAGGGGGGTGACCTGGAGCTCGTGGCGCCGAAGGCGGCGGTCGTGAAGGTCCTGGAGGTCACCGGGCTGAACGAGGTCTTCACCATCCACTCCGGGTTCGACGCTTGGCCGGTGGGCGCTGGGACCGGCACGGGCGAGTAGTCGGGTGACCGTGGACCGGGGGCAGACCGGCGACCCCGCGGGTGTCGCCGTGGTGATCGCCGCCAAGGACGAGGCGGCCAGGATCGGCACGACCGTCCGGGCCGCGAGCACGCTGCCGGGGGTGGACTTCGTCGTCGTCGTCGACGACGGCTCCTCCGACCGTACGGCCGACGTCGCGCGCGACGCCGGAGCCCGCGTGTTCAGACACGGCCGCAACCGGGGCAAGGGCGCGGCCATGGAAACGGGTGCGGAGGGCGTCCGCGCCATCGAGGCGGCCGAGACGGACGAGGGTGGTCGGCCACCGCGCCACCTCCTGTTCCTCGACGCCGACCTGGGCGCGACAGCCGAGAGCGCGGAGCCGCTGGTCACGCCGGTCCTGGAGGGCCGTGTCGACATGACGATCGCCTTGTTCCCCGCCACTCGCATGCGCCTGGGCGGCCACGGGTTCGTGGTACGACTCGCGCGCGAGGGCGTGTGCAGGGCCACCGGTTGGGAACCGGAGCAGCCGCTCAACGGTCAGCGGTGTCTGACCAGAGCTGCCTTCGAGGCGGCCCGCCCGCTGGCGCCGGGATTCGGGGTGGAGACCGGCCTGACCATCGACGTGCTGCGGTCGGGGTTTCGGGTGGTCGAGGTCGAGGTGCCCCTGGAGCACAGGGCGACCGGCACCGATCTTCGCGCGCAGCTGCACCGGGCACGGCAGTTCACGGACGTCGCCAGGGCACTCACGGTGCGCAAGTTCCGGCCGGCGGTGCGGCGCCAGTGGGACCGGGCGAGAGGGAGGGCATGGTCGACCAGGGGCGATCTTTCCTGAAAAATCGGGCAAATTAGTCGCGCGAATCGCCGAGAGTAGCCCCATCCGTGCGATGTGTAGCGATACGCTCGCCCTGTGTTCACAACGATCCTGACTTCGATAGGCATGCTCACGGGTGTGGGCGGGCTCGTCCTCGGCGGGTACGCGCTCGTCCGGGCCCGGGAGATCAGTGGCGATTCCCGGGCGCTGGCCGAACGCGCGGTCTCGGTCAACGCCTCCGGTGTGGACCCGCGTGCCGTGCGCGACGTCGCGGTCCTGCACTACGACGCCCTCGAGGAGATGTCGGGCGCACGCTCGTTCTCCCTCGCGCTGCTCAACAGCGACGGTGACGGCGTGGTGCTCACCTCGATCAACGGGCGGACCGAGTCGCGGACCTACGCCAAGGAGATCACGCGCGGCGAGGCGGACACCCTGCTCAGCCCGGAGGAGTACCGCGTCATCCGGTCCGCGCGCCTGGGCAACGGGGTCGGTGCGTCCGCCGCCCCGATGGCGGGAGCCGCGGTCGTTCGACCCCGGACCGGAGGCGAGGACGGGGGCCGTTCCCAGAGCGTCGCCGCCGCCGAGGAGGAGGTCCCGGTCACCGTGTTCAGGGCGGATGACGCGTCCGACGCGGCGGTCGCCTCCGACATCTCCGAGAGCGATCCCGTGGGCGACCTCGTGGGCGATCCGGCGGGAGCTCCGGCCACCGGAGCATGAGCGTGCGTGGCCTCGGCCGTATAGCCTGAACACCATGCCCAACCGTTACGCCTACCTCGGCCCCGAGGGCACCTTCACCGAAGCCGCGCTCCGCGCACTGCGACCCGGCGCCCCCGACGGCGCCCGCGTCCCGTGCCAGGGAGTCGCCGCCGTCTTCGACGCGGTGCGGTCGGGCTCGGTCGACGGCGGTGTCGTACCCCTGGAGAACTCGGTCGAGGGCGGAGTCACCGCGACCATCGCCGAACTCATCAACGGGGACCCGCTGATCATCACCGGGGAGACCGCCGTTCCGGTGGATTTCGCGCTGTTCGCCCGGCCTGGGACGGTCCTGGAGGACGTCAAGCGGGTGGCGACCCATCCGCACGCCCTGGCGCAGTGCCGGGGCTGGCTCGCGCGGCACCTGCCCGACGCCGACACGCACACCGTCTCGTCGACGGCCGCGGCGGCGCGCTCGGTGGCCGAGCCCGGTGCGCCCTACGACGCCGCGATCTGCGCCGTCATCGCGGGTGAGCGCTACGGCCTGCAGGCACTGGCGACCGGGGTGGGCGACCGTTCCGACGCCGCCACCCGGTTCATCTACCTGTCCCGGCCCGGTGCGCTGCCCGAGCCCACCGGGTCCGATCTGACGTCGCTGGTCGCGTTCATCAACGACGACCACCCCGGCGCGCTGATCGAGGTGCTCAACCAGTTCGCCGTACGCGGGGTCAACCTCACGCGGCTGGAGTCCCGCCCCACCGGGGACGGGCTGGGCAGCTACTGCTTCTGCATCGACGCGGAGGGCCACGTGGCCGAGGCGCGGGTCGGTGAGGCGCTCATGGGCATCCGCCGCGTCTGCCGGGACGTGCGCTTCCTGGGCAGCTATCCGCGCAGCGGTCGGGCCACGGAGGTCGATCCGCTGCTGCGTCCGCGCCCGACGACGGACGCCGTCTTCGCCGAGGCCGAGCGCTGGCTCGCACGCGTCCGCGCGGGGTATGTCGACTAGTCGGTGTTTTTTGGGCCTGCCGCTGTGCTCCGGCCCACCCGTCACCCACCACCGCCCGGGGGTCGCTTCGCGGAGGGGCGGGCACCCTCAACGGACGCCTGCGGCGCGGTCTCTCCCTCGTCGTCACCCACCACCGCCCGGGGGCCGCTTCGCGGAGGGTCGGGCACCCTCAACGGACGCCTGCGGCGCGGTCTCTCCCTCGTCGTCACCCACCACCGCCCTCAGAGGAGGTCGGACTCGGAGTCGTCGAGGAGCCACTCCTCCGCGGCCGCGCGGCGCAGCTCCAGATGGAGGGCCAGCCGGAGGGCGGTGTCCTCGGGCCTGGACTCGTCCAGGGCGGTCAGAGCCGCGCTGAGCTCCTCGGTGTTCATCTCTCTCAGTGGTTTCACGCTGTGTCTCCCCCTGGCCGGTGTGCCGACGGCCGCGCCCGTGTCAGGTCGGCCCTGTCATGGAGGAGGACGATGATCTCTCTCAGTTATGACGCGGCTACGGAAAAACGTGTCGGTCCGGAGCGGGCCGGGCGGTAACCTGCAAGACGTGATCGACCTTCGCGCTCTTCGAGAAGACCCCGAACGACTCCGTGCCTCGCAGCGGGCCCGCGGGGAGGACGCCTCCGTCGCGGACCGGCTGGTCGAA
>NZ_ANBC01000773.1 GCF_000341125.1 Nocardiopsis lucentensis DSM 44048
CAGAAGAGTGTGGGTAAGTCCGTCTCCAAGGCCTCCCCCGAGGAGCGCGAGGAGCTCCTGACGCGCGCCAAGGCACTGGCCGCCGACGTCAAGGAGGCCGAAGCGGAGGCGGGTCGAGTCGCCGACGAGCTGGACGCCGTGCTCTCGCGCGTGCCCAACATCGTCCAGGAGGACGCCCCCGAGGGCGGCGTCGACGACTTCCGGGTCGTGGAGACCGTGGGCGAGCCGCGGAGCTTCGACTTCACCCCCCGCGACCACCTGGAACTGGGCGAGATGCTCGGGGCCATCGACATGGAGCGCGGCGCCAAGGTCTCCGGCGCCCGCTTCTACTTCCTCACCGGGGTGGGCGCCCAGCTGGAGCTGGCGCTGCTCAACATGGCGATGAACCAGGCGGTCCAGGCGGGCTTCACCCCGATGATCCCGCCGGTCCTGGTCAAGCCCGAGACCATGGAGGGCACCGGCTTCCTCGGCGAGCACTCCGACGAGGTCTACCACCTCGGCAACGACGACCTGTACCTGGTCGGCACCTCCGAGGTGCCGCTGGCCGGGTACCACGCCGGGGAGATCCTGCCCGCCGACGCCCTGCCGAACCGCTACATCGGCTGGGGGCCNTACGGCAAGGACACCCGCGGCATCATCCGGGTCCACCAGTTCAACAAGGTGGAGATGTTCGTCTACACCCACCCGGACCAGGCCGACGAGGAGCACCTGCGGCTGCTGGCCTGGGAACGGGAGATGCTCGACAAGCTCGAGCTGTCCTACCGCGTGGTGGACATCGCCGGGGGCGACCTGGGAACGAGCGCGGCGCGCAAGTACGACTGCGAGGCGTGGATCCCCACCCAGGAGACCTACCGCGAGCTCACGTCCACGTCGAACTGCACGGACTTCCAATCGCGACGGCTCAACGTCCGCTTCCGCGACGGCGAGGGCAAGCCGCGGTTCGCCGCCACCCTCAACGGCACGCTCGCGACCACCCGGTGGATCGTCGCGATCCTGGAGAACCACCAGCGTGAGGACGGCTCGGTCGTCGTCCCCGAGGCGCTGCGCCCCTACCTGGGCCGCGACGTCCTGGAGCCGGTGGCCGCACCGAGGAAGCGGTAGCGCGAAAGAACGAACGGCACGGAGCCCGCCCCCGGACGGGGGCGGGCTCCGTTCGTGCGTGGGCTACAGGTAGGGGCCGCCCGCCGCCATGCCGCCCTCCTCGGGCCCTGCCGAGCCCTGGAACCCGGAAACACCGGGCGGCAGCGCCTTGCGCATGTTCTCCAGCTGGGCCCGGGCCGCCATCTGCTGGGCGAAGAGCGTGGTCTGGATGCCGTGGAACAGCCCCTCCAGCCAGCCGACCAGCTGGGCCTGGGCGATCCGCAGCTCCGCGTCGCTGGGCGCGCTGCCGTCGGCGAAGGGCAGGGTCAGCCGCTCCAGCTCCTCGATGAGCTCGGGGGCCAGGCCGTCCTCCAGCTCCTTGATCGAGGAGGTGTGGATCTCCTTCAGACGGGCCCTGCTGGCCTCGTCGAGCGGAGCGGCCTTCACCTCGTCCAGGAGCTGGCGGATCATGCTGCCGATCCGCATCACCTTGGCGGGCTGCTCCACCATGTCGGTGAGGGTGCGCGGTTCCTGGTGCCCGTCACCGTCCTCCTCGTGGGATTGCCCGGAGCCCACCACGAGGACGTGGGGCTGTTCGTTGTGGTCGTCTGAGCTGGTCATCAGTCCCCTTTGTCGGATGTCGTCGGCACACGGTCAGCGGCTGAGCAGGATCTTGCCCGTGTGCGCGCTCGATTCCATGACACGGTGCGCCTCCGCCGCGTCCCGCATCGGTATGACGCGGTCGATGACGGGTCGGACGGCACCCTTTTCTACCAACGGCCAGACCCCGTCCCGTACTCCCGCGGTGATGGCCGCCTTCTCCTCGACGGGGCGGGACCGGAGCGTGGTCGCGTGCACCGAGAGCCGTTTGGCGAGCATGCGGCCGAGGTCGAGTTCGGCGCGTCGGCCACCCATGAGCGCGATGACCAGGAGGCGCCCGCCGGTCTTGAGCGACCTCAGGTTGGCGTCCAGGTAGGAGCCGCCCATGATGTCCAGGATCACGTCGGCGCCGCCCTCCGCGCGCACGCGTTCGGCGAAGTCCTCGGTGTGGTAGTCGATGGTGGTCTCGGCGCCCAGTTCACGGCAGGCGCGCAGTTTCGCCTCACTGCCCGCGGTGACGGCCACCCGCGCGCCCATGGCGCGGGCGAACTGGATCGCGAAGGTACCGATCCCGCTGCCGCCGCCGTGCACGAGGACCGTCTCCCCGGCTCGGAGGCGGCCCACCATCACCAGGTTGGACCAGACGGTGGCGGCGACCTCGGGCAGTGCGGCCGCCTCGGTGAGACCGATGCCCTTCGGCACCGGGAGGAGCTGTCCCACCGGTACGGCGACGCGCTCGGCGTAGCCGCCGCCGGAGAGCAGGGCGCACACGGGATCGCCCACGGACCACCCGGAGCCCTCGGTGCCGGGACCGAGCGCGGCGACCGTGCCGGAGCACTCCAGGCCCGGATACTCGGGGGCGCCCGGCGGCGGCGGATAGGTGCCCTGACGTTGGGCGACGTCGGCCCGGTTGACCGCGCTCGCGGTCACGTCCACGAGGACCTCGCCAGATCCGGGGGCCGGGTCGGGAACCTCGGACCACGACAGGACCTCGGGTCCTCCGGGTTCGGTGATGCGCATCGCGTACATGAGGCAGACAGTACCCAGTGAAGGCCGCGGGCGGGTCCGGGGATCCGTCCGTATCTCCCTTCCGACCGGCATGCTTTGCTTGGCATGTGCGGGTATGAGTGGGACCGGGGACAACCTCCGACCGCTCCCCGTGGGGCCCCTCCCCTCTCACAACACCCCTTGACGCCTCTTGAGGAGAACTCTGGTGGCACACCAGGAACAGAACGGGCCGGACCGCAGCCCCGGGACGGGGCGCGACCCGCACGACGAGGAGCGTGCCGAGCCGCTGTGGGAACCGCCTCCGGACGTCGCGGAGGGGGACGGCGACATCGAGGGGGAGAGCGGACCGGATCCCGACCGCCTTCCCCCGACATCCCCGGACGATATCTCCGGGCCGGCGCTCTCCGCGTCCGCGCCCAGCCCGCGTGAGCAGTGGTTCGGGGGATTCGAGGTGTCCGCGCCCCCTCCGCCGCCCTACGCGCGGCTGCCCGAGACCACACCGCCTGCGGAGTCCGCGCGGTCGGACCCCGAGGAAGCGGTTCCGGAGGATCCGGAACCCGGGGAGCCGGCGGCCGAGGGACGCGTGGCCGACGAGGTCGGGCGCGCGCCCGGGGACGCGGAGGACGCCCAGGGGGCGGAGGAGGAGCCGCCGACCCCGCGCGAGCGCCCGCGGCGTCCGCTCCGGCCGGGGCGGATCGACCGGTCGGAGTCGGAGGGCCCGGACCCGTTGGCGCCGCGTCGGCTGCGGCCCGACCCCGACGTGCCCGAACCCGAGCAGCTGCCGCCGCTGGAGGCCGAGACCTCCGACCCGCCGGCGCTCGGCACGGCCCCGGACACGGACGGGGCCATCACCCCGTGGCGGCCGACGCCGCCGTCGTTGACCGGCCCGCGCGCCGCCGCGGCCTCGCCCATGCGGCACCCCGAGCCGGACACCGGAGGCCGTCCCGGGGAGGAGGGCCGCGAGACCTCCGACTCGCTCAACGCCGCCACACTGGTCCGCAACCGCCGACAGGGGCCGAGCGGGGGGTGGCGCAAGGCCGTGCACACGGCGACCCTCGGTCTGGTCAACCCCGGGGAGTCGGCACGGGTGCTGCGCCAGCGGGAACTCGTCGCCCGCGCCTGCACACCGGTCGCGTCGGGGCACCACCGCGTGGCGGTCCTCAGCCTCAAGGGCGGGGTCGGCAAGACCACCACCTCGGTCGCGCTCGGTGCCACCCTGGCCTCCCTGCGCGGAGACCGCGTGCTGGCCGTGGACGCCAACCCCGACCGGGGCACGCTCTCGGACAAGGTGCGCCTGGAGACCGCGGCCACCATCCGTGACCTCCTCAACGAGCGCCACCTCGTGTCGCGGTACGCCGACATCCGGGGATTCACCTCCCAGGCGCCGAGCAGGTTGGAGATCCTCGCCTCGGACCGTGACCCGGCGGTGTCGGAGGCGTTCAGCGAGGACGACTACCGGGAGGTCGCGCGGATCGTCGAGCACTTCTACTCGATCTGCATCACCGATTGCGGCACCGGTCTGCTCCACTCCGCGATGAGGGGGGTGCTGGGTCTGGCCGACCAGGTCGTGCTGGTGAGTTCGGCGTCGGTGGACGGGGCGCGCAGCGCGAGCGCCACCCTCGACTGGTTGGAGGCGCACGGTCACATGAACCTCGTCCGGGGCGCCGTGGTCGTGTTGTCGATGGTCCGCTCCAACAGCAGGAGCAGCGTCGACCTGGGGCGGCTGGAGGAGCATTTCTCCGGACGGTGCCGGTCGGTCGTCCGGGTGCCGTGGGACGGCCACCTGGAGGAGGGCGCGGAGGTGGATCTCGACCAGCTCTCCCCCGCGACCCGGGACGCCTACCTATGCTTGGCCGCGGGCGTCGGTGAGGGCTTCGCCCGGCGGGGGTGAGCCGGTCGGCGCGCGGTGGTCCCGGTTTCCCCGGACCGAGTCCCGACAATGAAGGGGAGGGGAAGGGGATGAGGATGAGCGCAGAGGATCGCCCGACGGCCGTCGTCGTCGGGGTGGACGGTACGCCCGCGGCCCACGCCGCGTTGGAGTGGGCCGCGGAGGCGGCGGCCAGACGCGGGGCGCAACTGAGGATCGTGCACGGTATGGGGGAGGACTCCGTGGTCGCGCACGACACGCCGGAGCGCCGCCTGGCGGTCCAGGAGGCGCGCGGTTACGCGCGGGACCTGCTGGACGACGGCGCCGAGCTGGTGCGCGACACGCATCCGGGGGTGGACGTCGTGACCGTCCTGGCCGCGGAGGACGCGCCGGACGCGATCATGGAGGAGGCGCGACACGGTGACGTGATCGTGGTCGGCTCCCGGGGCCTGGGCGCGGTGCGCGCGATGCTGCACGGGTCGATGAGTCCGCGGGCGACCTCGGAGGCGCCGTGTCCGGTGGTGTTCGTTCCGGCCCACAAGGACGAACCCACCCCGGTGGGGCCGCCGGCGCCCGAGGGCCGGATCGTCGTGGGCGTGGACGGCTCCGACTCCTCGCGCCGGGCACTCCGCTTCGGGCTGCACGAGGCGCTGTTGAGTGGAGCGGCGGTGGAGGTGGTCAACAGCTGGGAGGTGCCGCTGCCCGCGGACGTCTCCGCCCTGGAGGCCGATGCCCGGGAGGCGCACGAGGAGGTGTTCGACCGTCAGTCGGAGGAGATCGTGGCGGGGGTGCTCGCCGAGGTGGTCGACGACCAGACGGAGAACCTGGACATCAGTGCCGTGCGCATGCAGGCCGACCCCGTGGAGGCGTTGCTGGAGGCGGGGAGGAACGCCGACCTGATCGTCGTGGGGTCGCGCGGCCGCGGCGGGGTGAGCGGTCTGCTGCTGGGTTCGGTGAGCCAGGGGGTGCTGCACCACGCGCTCGTCCCGGTCGCCGTGCTGCCGCCGCACTCGGAGGACACCGATTGAGGGGGCGCCGTACGTCCACCGAAGGCGTGGGTGAATATGGGAACGGGCAACCGTGCCGTTCCCGGGTATCGGGTGCCTTCTCGGCGATGATGGATCCAGATCCAAGGGAGTTGCCATGGCGGACAAGAAGGTGGAGCACACGCCCCAGGTGATCGTGGGCGTGGACGGCTCGGAGAACGGCCGGGCGGCGTTGGAGTGGGCGGCGGTCGAGGCCGGACGCAGGGGTACACCGCTGACCATCGTCTACGCGCTGGGGATGCCGCTGGTGGTGACGGCCTACGGCGGCCCGGTCCGCTTCCCCCCGACCGACGAGATCTCCGGACAGGCCACGCAGGTGCTGGAGCGTGCCGTGGAGTACGCGCGGGCGATCGCGCCGTCGGTGACGGTCCGGACCCTGACGGCCATGGAGGAGGCTCCGCTGGCGATCCTCCGGCAGGCGCACCCGGGGGACCTGATCGTGGTCGGCACCCGGGGCATGGGTTCGGTTGCGTCGATGTTCGCCGGATCGGTCAGCGTGCGGCTGTCCGGGCACGCGCCGTGTCCGGTGGTGGTCGTGCCGGTGGGGGATGCCGGCAAGCCCGCGAGCACGTCGCTGAACCGGGTCGTGGTCGGGGTCGACGGGTCCGCGAACTCCCACCGTGCGCTGCGCCTGGCCGTCGACCTGGCGAAGGAGGACGACGGCGAGGTGGTCGTGGTCAACAGCTGGGAGGTCGCCTTCCCCTACGACCCCGTCAGCTTGGCCGCGGCCGGGTACCAGCTGCAGGACGACGTGCTGGACCAGAAGTCCCAGGAGCTCGTGGCCGAGGCGTTGGCCGACGTCCTCGACGAGCAGCGCGAGGACACGGAGGTCCGGGTCAGTGTGGTGCGCACCCAGTCCAACCCGGTGGACGCGTTGATCGAGGCGGCCCGGGGCGCGGACGCCATCGTCGTGGGCTCGCGCGGGCGGGGGAGCGTGCGCGGTCTGCTGCTGGGGTCGGTCAGCCAGGGGCTCCTGCACCACTCGCCGGTGCCGGTCGTGGTGCTGCCCAAGCACGCGGAGGAGTACGAGTAGGGGCGGCACGGGTGATTCGAAGGTCCGACCGTTTCGACTGTTCGTCGTGGTACCGGGCGCTGACGATCCTCAGTTCGCGGTCGTCAGCCCGGTAGACGAGCCGGTGCTCGTCGGTGATCCGGCGTGACCAGTACCCGGACAGATTGGCCTTCAGCGGCTCAGGTCTGCCGATGCCCTCGAAGGGGGTCCGTTGGGACTCGGAGATGAGCCGAGCGACCCTGCGTGCCGTCTCCTTGTCGGACTGGAGCCAGAACTGGAGGTCCTCCCAGGCATTGGGGGCGAAGCGGGTCGCCCTCACTCGTCCTCCGCCAGGGCGATCAGCTCGTCGGCGGTCGCGGCGACGGCCTCGGACTCGTCCTGGTCACGGGCGACGGCCTCCAGCAGCCGGGCGGTGTTGGCGGGCGAGCGGAGGAGGTAGACGGTCTCCTGCCAGCTTCGCCAGTCGTCGGCGGACATGAGTACCGCGTCGCCGTGCTGCCGCGAGTTGATGCGCACCACGTCGTGGTCCTCGTTGACTCTCTTCAACAGGGGAAACAGCCAGGAACGTGCCTCGCTGGCGCTGATGGACACGGTGTCTCCCATCGTGAGTGGTACGGAACTTCCGTACCACTTTCAGGGTCCTTCGAGTTGCGCGTGACCGCATCCGGGTGGACATGGAAAGCCCCTGGCTTCGGGGCGTGCGCACGACCGCTGGCCTGGGTGGGGACGCTCACGGCTTCCGGCCGTTCCCGGGGGTTTCCCGGCACCGTGTGCGTTGGGGACAGGCGCTGCTGCCACGCTCCGAACGGGCACGCCATGGCCTACGACTCCGGCCAGAACCGGGGTCAGGTACTGTTCGCGGCCGGTGCCTCGGGGCGTCGCAGTGGTCGATCCGCTCACCCACGGGCCTCCTCCCGGGTGTCGCCTGCGGGGTCGTCCAGCATCTGGTGGACCTGGTGGAAGATCTGGTCCGGGGAGCGGCCTAGGTCGCACACCAAAGGCCATACCTCGCTGTGGTCCTCGCACAGCACACCGAGCAACAGATGCTCCGGGCCGATCAGACACCCGTGCGCCAGAGCCTCCCCGCCAGCATGCTCCAGGGACGTCCTGCACTCCTCGGTCAGGGCCAGGTTCCGACTTCGTCGCCACTCCTTCCAGAAACCCGGTTCCCCCCGTTGGCGGGTCCGGTCCACCTCGGCCAGAACCGCTGCGTGGGTGACTCCGTGAGACCTCAGCACGGGAGCCGCGACGGAGTCGTCCACGCGCAGGATTCCGAGCAACAGGTGCACGGATCCGATGCTGTCGTGCCTGAGATCCACTGCTTCCCGCACGGCCAGCTCGATGACTCGCCGCCCCTGCTTGGTGTACACCGTGGCCATGTCCGCCTCTCCAAAATCATCGCCGAGGGGGTCTCCTCGGATCCAACACGGCTACTGCTCTGGCATCAGTCGAAGCGGGGAGGCCCGGTCCCGGCCGTGATCCCGCGTGTGCTCGGCCAGCTCGTCCAGGGTTCGGTGTACGCGCTGGACGACGTCCTCAGGAGGGATCCCGAGGTTTCGGAGGACGCGGGATGCCGCATCGTGTTCCTCGAGCAACAGTCCGAGAAGCAGGTGTTCGGTCCCGATGAAGGTGTGCTCCCGCTCCAGAGCGGCGTACAGCGAGCCCTCCAGGGCCTTCTTCGTCTCAGGGGCGAGCCGTCGGTGGTTCCGGCGGGGCCAACTCCTNCGGGCCACTTCCGTTCGAGCGGCCTCGTGGTTCAGCCCGAGAGATGCCAGCGTGTCGGCCGCGAGGCCGTTGCCTTCCCGGACCAGCCCCAGCAGCAGGTGCCCGCCGCCGATACGTCTGTGCCTGAGCGCGACCGCCTCGCTCCGCGCCTGTACGAGCACATTCCGCGCCTGGTCGGTGAACCGTTCGAACATGCCCCTCAGTCTCTCAGCGGTCGAGGGGCGTCGCCTGGTCCCGGACCTTGATGACCGACGCCTACGGGCCGGGCTTTTCGACCGAGGACGCGGTAGGGCGATTCCCGTCCCCGGATCTGCGGTGGAGCGACCAGCTGATGGCCGCGTAGGTGATCGGGAGGGCCCCCGGCCCTGGGGCGGTGCGCTTCCCGCCGCACTCCGTGCCGCCTGAGTCCGGGAACACCGAAGGCCGGTGGCTTCCCGGCCCGTGCGCGACACATGTGCGACGGGCCCGGACCACCGGCCTTCGGTGTCTTCGCCGCGAGCCGCCGACCTGCGACGACTCACCGCTTCGGCGGAGGGTGTGGGATTTGAACCCACGAAGTCCCGTCAAGGACTTGGTGCTTTTCAAGAGCACTGCACTCGGCCGCTATGCGAACCCTCCCGGAGGAGCGCTGGTCTCCGCCAGTCATGTTAGGGCATCGTCCGTGAATCCACACCCCGGTATGTTCGCGCCCCCGACGCCGGGAACGCGGTGTCGGGGGCGGGCCGGCCGGTGGGTCAGCCGGTGAGGGACTCCCAGCGACCGGCCAGGGCGGCGCGGCCGGTGTCGGTGAGGGAGCCGAGGACGTGCAGGCGGGCCATGCCGCCGTCGGGGAAGACGTCCGTGCGTACGTGGGTCACGGTGACCGGGGAGGCGAGCAGGAACCGGTGCGCGCTGTCCGGCTGGAGCTTGGTGCGGCCCACGATCTCGAACCAGGTGTCCGGGTCGCTCTCCGCGTCACAGCCGAGGATGGTCACCCACCCGGCCGAGTTGCCCTTCAGGTAGGCGGTGTCCAACTCGACGGCCCGGACCGACGCCTGCGCGGTGAGACGGAAGCGCACCCAGTCGTTGTCCTTGTCGCGGCGGCGCCGGTTCTCCCAGCCGTCGTCCATCTTGGCGGAGCGGCCCGGGGCGATGATGTTCTCCGGCGGCGAGTAGAACCGGTCGGAGGCGTCCTCGACCAGGCCGCCGTTGACCAGGGCGGCCACGTCGAAGCTGTCCAGCGCGGCGAGCCAGCTGGGGTCGGCGATCGGTTCGCCGTACACGCGCAGGCGGGGCCNCGTCGGGGAACTGCTTGAGCCGCAGATGCGTCCAGCGGCGCTCCCGGGTGACCTCGAAGTCGTTGGCGGCGTGCCCGTACACGTGGGTGCGGGGCACGATCTCGGTCCACTCGGCGGCGAGGAGTTCCTCGGTGGAGGGAGTGCCGGCCAGGTGCGCGGCCTCGACACTGACCTCGGTCGGGTGGTTGCCGCGGAAGTGCGCGGTGTCCACCACGAGGCCCCGGATGACGCCGGGCAGGCCGAGGCGGACCAGGGCCCAGTCGTGGTCGTCACTGGTCGGGTGCGGTTGCTCGGCGCTCACGCCGCGGCGGCGGCGGGTCTCCCACCCGTCCATGACCTTGCCCTTGTGGCCGAAGGCCTCGGGGTCGAACACGGCGGGTTCGGGCTTGAGCAGGTTCTCCCGCTCGGCGAAGAACTCGTCGTTGGCGGCGACGACACCGCCCCCCAGTCGGCGATCGGCGAGGTCGACGAGGGTGGAGAAGTCGCGCTTGGCGGAGCGGTAGTCCGCGTAGGGGTCTCCTCCCTGGTACGGCTGGGCGTTGAAGGCACGCGGATCGACGGGGGCCGGTGCGGTCATGTCTCTCCTGAGGGTCGGTCTGTGCGGACCCTTTCAGAGTCGCAGGAGAAAACGGTTACGTCCATCGAAACTTTCTGTTCAATCTGTTTAGGTAGACTGAACGTTTGCGGCGGCCTCACCCAGGGCGCGCGTGACGAGGGCGATCCAGGGCCGTTCGCGCGCGCCGGAACGGACCGCGGAGACCACGTGGCGGCGCGGCTGGTCGGCGGGTAGTACCCGGAGTGCGACGCCGGGGGTCCGGCCGGCCGCGGCCAGCCGTGGGATCAGTGCGACGCCCAGCCCGGCGGCGACCATGTCGAGGATGGCCCGCCAGTCGGCCGCCACGTGTGCTTGTTCGGGTACGAATCCCGCCTGGGCGCACGCGGCGACGGTGATGTCCCGCCAGGGGCCCGCGTCGCCGTAGATCCACGGCTCCTTCGGCCAGGTCGGCCAGTCGGGGGCCGGGCGCGTTGGCCAGGCGGTGGTGGGCGGGCAGGGCCACGTCGAGGGGGTCGGTGAGCAGTTCGGCCCGGTCGAAGCGGCTGTCCTGGCCGGTGGGGGCCTGGGCGGCGAGGGAGAGGCCGACGTCGATCTCACCGGCCGAGAGCAGGTCGTAGACCTCGGCCGCGTCGGCCTGGTGCACCTTGACGGTCAGCCCCGGGTGGGCGCGTCGCAGGGCGCTGACCGCCGGGACCACGAGTCGTGGGATGGCCGTGGCGAAGGCGCCCACACGCACGTGCCCCGCCTCCCCGCGGGCGAAGCCCTCCAGTTCGGCCTCGGCCCGTTCGAGCTGGGCGAGGACGATGTCGGTGTGGCGGAGCAGCACGCGGGCGGCGTCCGTGAGCCGGACCCGGCGCCCGTGGGCCTCCAGCAGGGGGACGCCGGTCTGCGTGGACAGCGAGGAGAGCTGTTGGGACACGGCTGACGGTGTCATGCGGAGCGCCTCGGCGGTGGCCCTGACGGTGCCGAGTTCGTCCAGGGTGCGGAGCACGCGCAACTTGCGGAGGTCCCAGTCGGTCATCACCCAGAACTACCATTCACATCGACTTAACGGAAAGCCCGTGGGGACTGAAGATCGTCCCGGGTGGCGCCGCGACATTACTCGGGAGTAACATTGCTGTCATGGCAAAGATGAACGCCGAGACGGCGGAGATGGTCAAGTCCGGATTCCTGGCCGCGGTGCCCTTCGCCCGCACGCTCGGGGTCACCTTCACCGACCTCGACTTCGACCGCGCCGTCATGCGTCTGCCCGACAACGCCGACCACCACAACCACGTCGGCGGGCCCCACGCCGGGGCCATGTTCACCCTGGCCGAGTCGGCCTCCGGGGCCATCGTCATCGGCGCCTTCAGCGACCAGCTGGAGCGGGCCGTCCCGCTCGCCGTCAGCGCCGAGATCAGGTACCTCAAGCTCGCCATGGGCGACGTCACCGCCGAGGCCACGCTCGGACGCACCCGTGAGGAGGTCGTCGCCGAACTGGACGAGGGCAAGCGTCCGGAGTTTCCGGTCGAGATCGAGCTGCGCACCGACGACGGCACCGTCACCGGCCGGATGACGGTGGTGTGGACGCTGCGCCCCAACAAGAAGTGACCCCGCCAGACCCACTCCTCTCGGCCCCGCTCGGACCGGCTCCCGGCGGGGCCGTCGATTGTCACCCCCGGTGGGTACGTTCACGGTGAACCACCCTGATGAGGAGGAGTCACCGTGAGACTGCGAGTAGACCGCGACGCCTTCGCCGAGGCGGTCGCCTGGACGGCTCGGGCGCTCCCCACCAGGCCCGCCGTCCCCGTACTCGCGGGGATGCGGCTGGAGGTCTCCGGCGACGGAACCTCACTGCACCTGTCCGGGTTCGACTACGAGGTCTCCGCGCGCGCCTCGGTGGAGGTGCTCTCCGAGGAGCCCGGCGCCGCCCTCGTCCCCGGCCGCCTGCTCGCCGAGATCGTGCGGAACCTGCCGGAGGGCTCCGTGCGCATCGAGGCGGACGGGTCGAAGCTCCTCGTCACGGGCGGGGCGGCGCGCTTCACACTCGTGACCATGCCCCTGGAGGACTACCCCTCCCTGCCCGGGATGCCCGACCGGATCGGCTCCGTTCCCGCGGACACCCTGGCCACGGCGGTTCGCCAGGTGGCCCCGGCCGCGAGCCGGGACGACACCCTTCCCATGCTCACCGGCGCCTACCTGGACTTCTCCGGTGACACGCTGACCGTGGTCGCGACCGACCGCTACCGCATCGCCGCCCGCGAACTGTGGTGGCGGCCCGATGATCCGGGGTTGGACACGGCGGCGCTGGTGCCCGCGCGCACCCTCAACGACGTCGTGCGCGGTCTGCTCAGCCAGTCCAACGTGGACATCGCCCTGTCCGCTGGCGCGGCGGGTTCGGGCACGGCTCCGGGCGAGGGCATGATCGGCTTCGAGAACGGCGAGCGCCGCACCACCACCCGACTCATCGACAGCGACTTCGTCAAGTACGCCTCGTGGTTCCCCGCCGAGTTCTCAGCGCGGGCGGAGGTCGCGGTGGCGCCGCTGATCGCGGCCGTCAAGCGCGTCGCCCTGGTGGCGGACCGGGCCACGCCGCTGCGGCTGGCCTTCGCCGGGAACGAGGTCGTGCTGGAGGCGGGCTCGGGTGAGGACGCCCAGGCCGTCGAGACGATCAGCGCCGACTACGAGGGAGACCCGCTGCGGGTGGCCTTCCGCCCGGACTACCTCATGGACGGGCTGGCGGGGGTGGAGACCGACACCGCGCGCCTCAACTTCACCGAGCCGACCAAACCCGCCGTGTTCACCGAGGTTCCGGCGAAGGAGGACGACCGTCCGTCCTTCCGCTATCTGGTGCAACCGCTCCGACTTTCCTGACCTGGGAGAACGAGCTTTCGGTGTGGTTTCTCCCCAGCTGTCCACAAGTTATCCACAGGCCCGGTGTCATTCCTGTGGATAACCCAGGGTCATCGTCGTTCCAGAGCCCCGAAGCAACGTTGGAAATCCTTCGCATTTCGGCTTTGACGTGCAAGAACAGCGAAGTTCCCCAGGTGTGGGCGGCCTGTGGACAACTCAGTGGACAGTGCGGCCGGGGCCTGCTCCTTGTAACGTCCGCCCCAAGGGGCGCCCAGGGCGCCTGAGGAAGGACCGCGCCGGGCGAACCGGAGCGAGGCGGAAGGCCCGCGGAACGCGGCTCAGTCGCCGCCGGTCAGCGTCGACGTCCCACCGCCGGACACAGGGGTCTCCAGCCCCAGCTCCGCCTCGCGCCCACGCCGGTACCCGGCGCGGTACCCGGCCGCGCTGTGGGTGCGTTCCGGGCGGTGCTTGCGCAGTTGCGGGAACTGTTTGTGGAACTCCTCGTTCACGCGGTGGACGTCGTCCCGCAGCACGAGTTCCGCGCCGCGGCTCGATTCCGACGCGTCGGAGCCGTTCGACGTCCCGTCGGTCCCCTCCGGGGACGCGTTCTCCCGGAGACGGGTACGAAACTCCCGGATCCGCTCGGCCACCGCGCGCCCGTACGCCCGGACGAACGAGCGGTAGTAGCGCTTGCGCTCGGTCTCCAGTTCCGAACGCGTGTAATTGCGCAGCTCCCGGATATCGGTCACGTGCGACGAACTCATGAACCTCGCGGACGCCTCCATCTGCATCGAGATCGACGGCAGCAGTATCCGCAGCGCTTCCAGCGCGTTGACCGTGCCCACGAGGATCATGGTGCGCTCGGTGGTCTCGGCCGTGTTGCCGCGCACCGCCGACTGGCAGCCGTACGCCGCGGCGATGTCGGCCAGTGCCCGGACCCGGGCCTTTCCATGGCCGCCCACCCCCGGCACCGCGTAGTCCATACGGCTGATCGCGTCGGGTTCCTCTCCCCGCTCCGCTCGGGCCTCGGCCTCGGCGATCGCGTGGCGGGTCATCAGCTCGGCGGCCTTGGCGGTGAACGCCTGGCTCTCGGCATCGGTGACCGCGGGGTCCTCCGCCATCCGGAGGAGCCCGCGGACCCGCTCGACCATCTTCTGACGAGCAGCTTCAGTCATCGGCGCCCGGTTGTCTCCCGTAGGTGAGTGTTCTGGTTCCGCCCACGGGCGGAAAACACCGAGCCTAGGCGTTCTTGTTCCCGACCACCATCGCGATGACCCCGATGATCACCCACAGGACCAGGCCCACGCCCAGTCCGGCGAACAGGGCGCCGAACAGCCCGCTGAAGATCGCGAAGCTACCGATCACGGAGGCGATGTAGCTCATCACGGCGGTGGCGCCGCCGCCGAGCAGGGCGGGGGCGGTCGCGTAGCGGAACGGGTAGGTGGCGGCCCATCGGCGGCCGCGCCGGTCGCCCTTCTTGCGGATCACACCGCCGATCCCGCCGATCAGGGCGAAGAAGAAGATACCGGTCGTCACAGCACCGGGGATTCCGGACAGGCCGAAGTTCATCAGGAAGGACAGGGCCGCGGCCACCGAGCCACCCGCGAGCGACGCTCCCCAAGGCCAGATCATCGTCGCCGAGGCGACGGGAGTGAATGCGTTACCGCGCTCCAGCGTCATGTTCACCGCTCCAGTCGAATCATGTGACGTCCGCTCGTGGCACGGCCGTCCCCTCCAGCATGCGCCCAGGGGGTCCGTCGGGACATCAGGGCTCGTCCCTGACCTTCCCCCCAATTCGCTCGCGCATGTTCGCCCACCGTCGGCCCGTGGACGGACGGTGCGGTCCGCGTCCGGCGCCTCGCCCTACGGTGGGCCAACGATCAGGCGCCCGTCGGAGTGCCCGGTCCGGCGCGGTTCCCGATGCCGGTCAGGTCCTCGCTCAGGTGCGACCAGGTCGAACGGAAGGCCGGGAGCAGGGGCAGCGCCGCCGTCTCCGCCACGGGCACCCACCGGATCTCCTCGCTCTCGGAGTTGCCGGGGCGGAACGGCAGCAGAGCGGACGTGCGGGCGAGGAAGGTGTCGTACCGCCACACGGTGAGATCGTGCTCGTAGGCGCCGATGACGGTGAACTCGCCGAGATCCCCCTCCACCTCCTCGCGGAACTCCCGCACGGCGGCCTCCAGAGGGGTCTCGTCGCGGTTGCGCGCACCTCCGGGGATGCCCCAGGTGCCGCCCATGTGGGTCCATCCGGCGCGGTACTGGAGAAGCACGTGTCCGGTCCCGGTCATGTCCGTGGCGTACAGCAGCAGCCCGGCCGCGCCGTACACCCCCCACCGGCGGGTCCCGTCGGGCAGGCTCACCCAGCCGTTTCCGTCGCCGTCCTGCATCAGGCGCCTCCCTCTCTCGCGTCGCACTCGGCCGACCGGCCGTCCACCCTTCCCGGACAACGATCCGCCACGCACGATGATGCCCGCTGAGCGTGGATCATGCCTGTCGGCCGTCTGAGGACACGGCTGCCGGGTTCGAGGACGAGGCGCGAGGTCCGGTCGACGCGGGACACCTCCATCGGTCTGGAGCCGGTGTTCTCCACGTCGACGCGGATCCGAGTCTCCGGGCCGGAGTCCCCTCGTGTGATCCCGGCCTCCACGCGGGTGACGCGGTACCGGAGGGTGTTCGGTTCGGTGCCCGGTTCCAGGCTTCCGGTGCGGGGCCGGCGGCCGGCGGCCGGCCCGGCATGGTGGACCGCGGAGAGGAAGTCCATCAACGAAACATGACATGTGACCTTAAACATCCGAAAAGGTGCAGGATGCGGGTGGGAGTTCGCGGGTATGGATATGGGACACTTTTTCAGCGCCGTTTCGCTGTCGCGCGATGTGGGAAGGACGCGGGAACGCCGTTCTCGGTGAGACGGGAAACGTTCCGGTGGCGTCCGTCCGCGCGCTCCGTGAGCACTTTCATCCTGTCCGCATTCGGCCAGGCACTAGCCAAGGACCATGAATAGGACCCAGAGTGTGCGGGTAACGACGTTCTGTCAGTCCAGGCGGTGGGCACGCGCTGAAAGTGGACTGTAAGTGGAACGGAAGAGTATGTCTCTAGTGTGGAACACGTTCGACGAGACCGGTTCCCGCGAGAGGACGGCTCGTGAGTGCAGGCCGGTCCGACGTTCGTTGGACACATGCCACCCGTGGCGTGTCGCAGGCGGAACCGCCACGGGTGGCCCTCCGTCATAGGAGGTGAAGTCCCCCGTGATGCTGCGCAGACGACGTAGGGCGACGTTACGTCTCTACACGAGTGCGGTGAGAAAAGGAGTCCGTGTGCCCAGGATGTTGACGATCGACGAGCAGTTCGAGGCGATCATCACCGGCGATGGTCCCGTCGCGAGGGTCAGCCCGCAGCGCGACCCCGATCCTGACCGCAGCGCCTCGGAAGAGGAGCAGACCGTGCAGAGCGCGCCCTCCGAGCAGGAGGACGGGGACAAGAAGTAATCCACTGAGTGGTGACCGGTCACTCCGAGTACTGGGCAGAGGGGGGTACTCGGAGTGTTCGGCGCGCCCGCATTCTCGTTGCGTGTGAATTCCCCTTGTAGGGTTGCCTCTTGTGGAATTCGGCGTGCTCGGCCCCATTGCCGCGTGGTCCGATGGCCGACCGTTGTCGGTCGGTGGACCACGTCAGCGCTGCGTGCTCGGAGCGCTGCTGGTCCATCTCGGGCGTGAGGTCACGGTCGACCAGCTGATCTCCTACCTCTGGAACGACGATCCGCCGCGCACGGCGCGTTCGGTCATCCAGGTCCAGATCCACCCCCTGCGCCAACTGCTCCCCGACAGCATCGCCACGACCTCCGGCGGATACATCCTGGACGTCGCCCCGGAGACCGTCGACCTGCACCGGTTCCGCGGACTGCGGGAAAGGGCCGCGAACTCCGAGCCGGAACTCAGGCTCGACCTCCTGGACCAGGGGTTGGAGTGTTGGCGAGGGGTCCCGTTCTCCGGCGTCGGGTCCGATTTCCTCGAACACTCGATCGTCGCCCCCCTGCGTGAGGAGAGGTGGGCCGCCGTCGTCGCGTGGGCCTCGTGCGCCCTCGACCTGGGGCGCCAGGCGGAGGTCGTGTCCCGGCTCACGCCCATGGTGAGCGAGGAGCCGTTCCGGGAGCGGTTGCACCTTTTGCTGATCACCGCCCTGTGGCGGGACAACGAACGCGCCCGTGCGCTCGCCGTCTACGAGACCTTCCGCGCCAACCTCGCCGAAGAGCTGGGAGTCGATCCGGGACCGGAGCTCACCGCCCTGCACGGCAGGATCCTCCGGGACGACGCGCGGTCCGCGCGGGTGACGGACCAGGCCGCGGCTCCCGCCACCGGGCACGGGTCCGGTTACATCGTGCGCAACGACCTTCCCCGGGACCTGCCGGACTTCACCGGACGTCGGGACTCCCTGCGGTTGCTGGAGGAGATCTCCCAGGGCGACGACGACCTCGCCAAGGTCTGTGTGATCACCGGAGCCGGCGGGGAGGGGAAGACGACCACCGCGGTCCGGTTCGGCTACGAGGCGGCCAAGCGCTTTCCCGACGGGCAGCTCTTCATCGACCTCTACGGCTACACGTCGAACAAGGAACCGCTCGATTCCTCCTCGGCGCTGGCGGCCCTCCTGCGCGCGGTCGGCGTCCGTCCCGACTCCGTCCCGGAGTCGCTCGACGAGAGGTCGGCGCTGTGGCGGGCGACGCTCATGGGACGCAGGACCCTGGTCATCCTGGACAACGCGGCCAGCTACGCACAGGTCAGCCCGCTCCTCTCCTCCTCACCGGGGTCGATGACCCTCATCACGACGCGCAACGACCTGGCCGGTCTGAGCGGCGCCAGGTTCCTCTCCCTGGGGATGTTCGACGAGTCGACATCCCTGGAACTCCTCGAACGCGTCGTGGGCCGGGACCGCGTGCGAGCCGAGCCGGAGGCGGCGCGCGACATCATCCGTATCTGCGATGGCCTGCCCCTGGCGCTCAGGGTTCTCGCGGGTCGCATGGTGAGCCGTCCCCGGTGGTCGTTCGCGCACGTCGCCAGGCGGCTCGGAGAGCGGAACCGCAAGTTCCGTGAACTGAGCGTCGAGGGTCAGAGCGTGGAGTCGGCGATCGATCTCTCCTACCAGAGCCTCTCCGACGACCAGCGCCGGGCCTTCCTCCTGCTCGGCCTGATGATCGGGAACACGGTCGACCTGGGCGGGGCGGCCGCGCTGCTGGACATGGAGCTCGAGGACGCCGACGACACACTCCAGGAGCTCGTCGGGGTGTGCCTTCTGAACGAGCCGCAGGGGGACGTGTACCGGCTCCACGACCTGATCAGGGCCTTCTCCCTCGAACGCGCGCTCGCTGAGTTCGAGGACGGGGAGGTCGAGTCCGCGCGGACCCGACTGGCCGAGTTCTACCTGGAGACCGCCCAGCACGGGGCGGAGGTCATGGGGGTGCACGGCCGAGCCGACCCGGACACCGGTGAGGCCAGGCACCGCACCTATCTGTCGGGGCGGGAGGAGGCGGAGGGCTGGTTCTCCCTCCACCAGGAGAACCTGACGGACACGATCGAGTACTTCGCGGCGAGCGACAACGGCGACAGCGCCTGGCGCCTGGCGGACGCGGTGTGGCGCTACTACGCGCTGCACGGCCACATGGCGCTGCTGATCAGCTCGCAGGAAAGGGCGTTCCAGGTCAGCGACAAGCAGGGGAACCAGCGCGGTCGCGCGGTGACCCTCATCGGCCTGGGTATCGCGCACTGCCTCTCCGGACGCTTCGAGGAGTCCCTCGCACTGCTCACGGAGGCACGGGACCTCCTGGAGGCGGTCGGGGACGCCAAGGGCATGATCCGCGCACTGGCCAACCTGGCCATGGCCTACGAGAGGCTGGGCCGGTTCGAGGACGCCGTGGCGGCGTCGCGCGGTGTCCTGGAGTACGCCATCAGCGTCGGGAACACGAGAGTGGAGGCGTTGCAGCGGGGGAACCTCGCGCTGTTCCACCGGATCCTCGGGAGGTACGAGGAGGCCCTGGAGACCTGCGAGCAGGCCCTTCGTGACTCCAGCGACGAGGACAACGCCGACATGCGGTCACGGGCCATGACGACCATGGGCGAGGCCTACCTCGGTCTCGGTGACCTGAAGAGCGCTTTTCGCGCCTTGGACGACGCCATGGAGCGCGCCCGGCGGTCGCAGCTCGTGGCGAGCCAGATCTACATCCACAACTCCCTGGGGATCGCCCACCGGGTCGCCGGCCGCTGGGACCAGGCGGTCGAGTGCCACACCGAGGCTCTGGCGCTCGGCGAGGCGTCGGGGAACCGGAGCGGGGACGCGGAGATCCGCGCCGACCTCGGAGTGACCCACCACGCCGCCGGGCGGTACGAAGAGGCCGCCGTCGAGTTGGAGAAGGCGCATGCTCTCGCCGTCGAGCGCGGTGAGCGCTACATCGAGGCCCGGGCGGCGCTCGCCCTCGGACGGCTTCCGGTCCCGGTGATGCCCGCCGACCGCGCCCGCACGCTTCTCCGGGGCGCCGAACGGGCCTTCACCGTGATGGGGGTTCCCGAGTTGGGCCAGGCCCGTGCCGCCCTGGCCGAGCTCGACGCTGACTGAGACGCCCCAGGCGGTGTTTTTTGGGTCCTCCGCTTCGCTTCGGACCGTGTTCGTGCGTCCGTAAGGCAGGGATTCTGCCCGCCCGTCGCCCTCCACCACCCTCAACGGACGCCTACGGCGCACCCCTATCCATAAGAACCCTGCCGACGCCCGAACGACACCCCCTCGGATGACCGTTCCAAGAAACAGGCCCTGGGCCCCCTACCCGCGGACTCCGCCCGTTCGGTGGGACGCCCGGCTCCCCCGCGTCCCGCGCGGCTTCGTCCAGCCCCCGTTCCTGCGCATGGACCGCAGGTAGAGCCTGCTCGGCAGCGCGCGGAGGGCGTGCGGCAGACGCGGGTACACCGTGCGGGTCACCCGGACCACGCGGTCGAACCGCCGTTGTCGGGCGGGGGACCAGGGGATCCCGAACCCCTCGCGCAGCTTGGGAGGGAGCAGTCCGCCCGCGAGGAACCGCTGGACCGACGTGATCGGCCACCACAGCCGGTTGGCGGGTCGGAAGATCTGGCGGGAGAGGCGAAGAGCCGTCTCGCCCACCTCCAGCCGTCCGACCGCGTCCGCCCAGTAGGCGTCGAAGGCCTCGGGGGTGGCGGGCCACTCCTCCTCGGGCAGCCCCAGGGCGGTGGCGAACACCGCCGCCTCGCGGAGGAAGACGGGGTACTCGTCCTCGTCGATCTCGCCGACGGTCAGCTCGTACAGCCGTGTCCACGTGTGGAACAGCGTGGCGGCCACCCAGAGCAGGAGGTCGTGGTCGAGTGCCCGGTACCCGGGACCGTTCACCCGGCGGTGCATGGCGCGGACGATCGCCTGGACGCGCGCCCGCTCCTCGTCGGTGCCGAGGGAGGTGCCGTACACGTAGTAGAGCGTGCCGCGCAGGCGGTCGAGGGGGCGTGAGGTGAAGTCGCTGTGGTCGTGTACGCCCTGGGCGACGCTCGGGTGGGCGATCTGGAGCAGGATGGCGTACGCGGCGCCTCCGAGCAGGCTGGCCTCGGAGTGGATTCTGCGCAGTGGCGACTCTTCGGACGATCGGCCCATGCCTGGATCGTAGGACACGTACCGTTCCCGGCGGATACGGCGCGCCCGTGCGTGTGGTGTGACTCGGTCACGGGCGCGCGGGTCGCGTGGCACGGGGTCCGACCGTCCCTGGTGGCACTCACTTTACGGGACAGGAAAATATAACCTCGAAGACAGGTCTGGTCGGCGTGCCATGCCTGTGGAACCCTTTTTCAACCGATTCCTGGGTGGACCACGGCGTCTATCTGTTAAGTATATTTCCAGTTGAGGGTGGAAATGGTCGCCGCAGTGACGTCAGTACCAGTGGATCCGAGGGGTCGCGGGGTTCCCGTGCTGGTACGGACTCCCCTGTTCGCACCGGTCGCGCGGGTGTCTTGACGGGCGGTAGGGGTCTCCCTACCGTCTTCCGAAGCGGGTGGAATGGACTTTTCGCGGAAACCTGGAAAACCACGACAAAGTAGTCAGATTCGTTCCGGGAATATCCGAATCCGTGAACGGTGGCCGCCCGCCCTGGGCTCGAAGGGGCCCGGGTCGTCCCGCTACGGCCCCGGACACTCCGTACCGCGCCGGACTCTCCGGGGCCGTGACCCGTCACGAAGGGTTCGCAGATGAAGATTCGCGGCAGACTCCGCTCATTCGCCGCCGTCGCCGCCGCGACGGCCATGACCTTCACCCTGATGCCCGCCGGCGTGGCCAACGCCCACGGCTACGTCTCCTCTCCCCCCAGCCGTCAGGCCCAGTGCGCCGCAGGGGTCGTGGAGTGCGGCTCCATCAAGTGGGAGCCGCAGAGCGTCGAGGGCCCCAAGGGGCTCTCCAGCTGCTCCGGCGGCAACGCCCGGTTCGCCGAGCTCGACGATGACAACTACGGGTGGGACGTCACCCCGGTCAGCTCGACCCTCACCTTCACCTGGACGTTCACCGCCGCCCACGCGACGACCGACTGGGTGTACTACGTCGACGGGCAGGAGGTCGCCAGGTTCGACTACGGGGGCCACCGCCCGCCGTGGACCGTGGCCCACACCGTCGACCTGAGCGCCTACAGCGGTCAGCACAAGATCCTCGCCGTGTGGAACATCGCCGACACGGCCAACGCCTTCTACTCCTGCACGGACGTCAACATCGGCGCGGCCGTCTGACCTGACGGGACCGTCCCCACTCCGGCTCCCGGCCCGGCCCCTCCCCGGGCCGGGATCTGCAACCCCGCGGTGCTCCCGTCCCCGCCAGTGGTGCGAACACCCCCCGGGCACGTGGCGTTCCCCCCACCCCGACTCGGCGAGCCCGGCCCATGGTCCGGGGCGCTCCCCGGTCCCTAGGTTCGGGGCATGAGCACACGTGCGGCCGACGGCCCCTCCACACGGCCCGAACCGGGGCGGCGGATCCTCGACCTCGACGCCCTGCGCGGCTTCGCGCTGCTGGGGATCCTCGTCGTCAACATCGGCTTCTTCGCCTCCGGATACGCCTTCCACCAGGTGCACGACCCCGCCTTCACCTCACCGCTGGACCGGGGTACGCACTGGTTGGTGGCGATGTTCTTCGAGATGAAGTTCTACCTGCTGTTCTCGTTCCTGTTCGGGTACGGCTTCACGCTCCAGTTCGACTCGGCCCGGCGGCGGGGCGTCGGCTTCACCGGAAGGTTCCTGCGGCGGCTGGTGGGACTGTTCGCCATCGGGGCCCTGCACGCGGTGCTGCTGTTCCAGGGCGACATCCTCACCACCTACGCGGTACTCGGACTGGTCCTGCTCGCCCTGCACCGGGCACGGGCGCGTACGGCTGTGATCACGGCGGCGGTGCTGGTCGGCCTCGTCGCGGTCATGATGCGCTGGGCGGGGATGAGCGGGGCGGCCCCCTTCGACGCGGAGACCGCCCTGGCCGCGGGAGAGGCGACCACGGCCGCGCTCGCGGGTGGCCCGCTGACCGTCATCGGCGAACACCTGGAGAGCCTGCCGCGCATGCTCGTCACGCTCGTGGGCGTACAGGGTCCGGTCGCGCTCGCCGCGTTCCTGGTGGGGCTGGCGGTGGGACGGCACCGGGTCCTGGCCGACGCGGGCGCCCACGACCACACGCTGCGCCTGATCCAGTGGGTGGGCTTCCCGGTCGGCCTCGTCGGATCCCTGGTCCTGGCCGATCTGGGAGGTACCGCCGACCTCTACGCGCTCTCCCTGGCCCTGCTCACCGCCCCGTTCCTCAGCGCCGCCTACGCCGCGACCCTGCTCCGCCTCTTCCAACGCGGTCGCGGTCGGCGGATCGCCGCCGCGCTCGCCCCCGCCGGACGGATGGCCCTGTCCAACTACCTCGGCCAGTCACTGGTCTGCGCGCTGCTGTTCACCGGGTTCGGCCTTGGGCTGGTGGGACGGGTCGCCCCGCCGTTCGTGCTGCTGATCGCGGTCGTCCTCTTCGCCGTGCAGCTGTGGCTGAGCGCGTGGTGGATGGCGTGGCACCGGTACGGCCCGGCCGAGTGGTTCCTGCGTGCCGTCACGAACCTGGAGGTCCCCGACTGGCGGCGGCGCGAGGGTCGGCCGGACCGTGCGGACGCGGATCTCAGCGGGGCACCTCGCTGAGCAGGTCGACCACGCCCGTGCCGTCCTCCTCCGCACCGCCGCGGGCCAGGCGGAGCTCCATCAGGCGCGTGTACGGGCGGAGGAGTTCGGTGCTCACGCCGCGCTCCTCGGCCGTCCGTAGCAGGGTGGCGTTCCCCCTGACCTGCATGGCGAGGTTGGAGGCGACGCCGGTCGTGTAGTCGCCGCTCTCCAGCCGCCGCGCGGTGTCGGGGACGGCCGAGGCCATGGCGGCCAAGAAGTCGGAGAGCAAGGCACCGAACCGCGCCAGGTCCACGTCCGCGTCGCGGACCAGGGCGAGGCCGTGGGCGGCCCCGGCGAACATGCCGCTCATCGCGCTGAGCAGGGCGACGTCGTGCAGGGCGGCGTGCCCGGCGTCCTCGCCGACGAATCTGGTCGTGAGGGGCACGGACAGGGTGCGTTCGTGACGGGCGAAGGCGTCAGCGGAACCGCTGTAGAAGACGTAGCCGCCCGCCTCGGGGGCGGCGACCATGGTCGGGACCGCCATGATCCCTCCGCTGACGAACCGGGCGCCCCGGGTGCTCGCCCACTCCGCGCGTGCGCGCGCCTCCTCTGGCGTGCTCGTGGTGACGTTGACCAGGTCCTTCCCGGTCAAGTCGGCGTCGGAGAGCACGGCGCCCACGGAGGCGTCGTCCCACAGGACGGTGACCACCAGGTCGCTCGCGGCGACCGCGTCGGCGGCCGTGGCGGCGACGTCGGCGCCCTCCGCTGCGAGGGGTTCGGCTCGGGCGGCGGTGCGGTTCCAGACGGTCACCGGGTGACCGGCGGCGCGCCAGGCGCGGGCGAAGGCGGCGCCCATGTCGCCGAGGCCGAGGACGCAGACGCGGGGCTTTTCGATCGTGTGTTCGGTCATGTCGACTAGGGTTCATGCAGGACTCGGGTGCCCACAAGTACGCACTTCGAAGTGAGTGCGCACCTCGGGGTAAGCGTGCAGGTGAAGGAGGGGAGCATGCGCGAGTCACGCAGGCCCGGCGCGTACAGCTGCGGTCTCGACGCCGCGCTCGACGTGATCGGGGGCAAGTGGAAGGTCGTGATCGTCTGGGCGCTGGAGGAACGGCCGCGACGGTTCGGTGAGCTGCGCCGCATGGTGAAGGGCGTGTCGGAGAAGGTGCTCGCCGCCCACCTGCGGGAGCTGGAGGAGGACGGCATCGTGCGCCGCGAGGATTTCGGGGAGGTGCCGCCGCGTGTCGAGTACTCGCTGACCCCGATGGGGGTCTCCCTCAACGCGGCGCTCGGGCCGCTCGGAGCCTGGGGGGACGTACACGTTCGCGGCGTCGCCCCCCACTGAGCGGATGCGGGTCGACCGGTGACGGGACGGGCCGGGCCACCGGCGGGACGGCTCGACCGTCGCCCGGGGCGGGGCCTGACACCGGCCTTCCTCCCCCTGGCCGGTGTCGTCGGACGGCACCCCTCGGGTGACCGTTCCGGGAAACAGGCCCTGGACCGGGGAGAACGCCGCGAGGCCGTGCCGGGGCGCCGTGCGGCAGGGTACGTGACCGCGGACACGCCGTGGGGGTGACCCGGCTTCGGTGGCCGGTATGTGCCATTCCGGGGGTAAGGCGTACTTTCGGTGTTCGCGGCGTGGGACCATACGTGGCGTCAGGTGCCGACTCTCCCCCGGATGGACCCTCGCTCATGGGACAGCCCCCTCAACCGCCTCAGCCGGGCCCACCGCCCCCTCACGGTCAGCCGGGGCAGCCCTCGTCCCCGGGGGTTCCCGGGCAGCAGCCCCCGCCCCGACCGGGGCAGCCGGGCCAACCCGGCCCGTTTCCCCAGGCGGGGCAGCCGGGCCGACCCCCGTTCCCGGGGAACCCGGGGCAACCCCAACCTCCGCATGGGTACCCCGCGCCACAGGGGCATCCTGTTCCTCCTGGGCAACCGGTGTCGCCGCCGACCGCCGCGCGGCCGCCCCGCAGGGCCCTGACGGTGACCGTCACCGCCCTCGCGACCCTGGTCGTCGCGGGAAGCCTCACCTGGACCGTGCTCTACGCCCTCTCCCCCTTCGGGCCCTCCGGCGTGAGCCCCGCCAGGGGGCTGCCCGCCGACCCGTGCACGGTCGTCAGTGAGGAGCTCCGCGACGACCTCGACGCGGAGGTCTCCTCCTGGAGCGTGTCCAACTACTCCAGCGGGTGCGGCTGGAATGTCTCCATGCATGGTCAGGACGAGGTCTCCCTGAGAGTCTTCCACTCCGTGCCGATGTCGGAGGCGGACGCCGAACTGGCCGAGGAGCTGTCCGACGAGGACGTCCCCCGGGACGCCGAGACGATGTACGAGGACGAGGTCGAGTCCGCCGGAGAGCTCGCCGCCGTGGTCGAGGGATCGACGACGGAGATCGTCGGTACCGAGGAGGCGGATCTCGGCCTCGGGGACGAGAACGTGCTCGTCCTGGCGGACATCGCCTACGAGTACGAGTCCGGCACCACCCAGCGCGTGAGCGTCGTCGTGCGTGAGGGAGACGTCGTGAGTTCGCTCCGGGTGACCCTGCCGAGCGGCGGCGACGACCTCGACGCCGCCGGGGCCGAGGAACTGCTCACCGACGTGATCGCCGACGTGTTCGGATAGCCGCCCTTCCCCAGACGCACGGGGCGCCGCCCTGTGGACGGCGTCCAGACGACAGGAGACCCCCGCCATGCAGCAAGGCCCCGCCCAGTACCCCGCCGCCCCCACGCCCCCGCCCGTCCCACCGCCCGTGAGGAGGGGCGGTACCGGGCGCACCGTGGGGATCACCGTGGCGGCGACGCTCGCGGCCTACGTCGCGGTGGCCGGGGCGGCCGGGACGGTGTTCGCCCTGACCGGCTCGGGCACGGCCGCACCGGAGCCGGAGTTCGACGAGCTGCCCGGTGATCCGTGTGCCGCCGCGACGGGGGCGGAACTGGGTGCCCTCTCAGCCGCACTGCCGGGTCAGGGGTACTACGACGGCGGCATGAGGTGCAATTGGGTCGCCGAGTTCTCCGACGGAACCGTGGGGCGCTTGACGGTCTCCTTCCAACTTCCCCACGACGACGACTACGAGGCCGTCGTGGATGAGGAGGAGGCGGAGCGGGAGTACGACGAGGAGGCGGAGGATCTGCTCGGGGAGGCGGAGTACCAGTGGCGGGACGTCATCGAGTCCGACGAACTCGACGGCCTCGGCGACGAGGCGCTGGTCTCGCACTACGTCGTGGGGAGCGGTGAGGAGCCGCGCAGTCAGGCCGACGTGCTGGTGCGTGTGGGCACCGTCCTCATCGAGGTCTCGGCGGGCGAGGCCTACGGTAGCGCCACCGGCGAGGCCGACTTCGTCGACGACGAGGAACTGCTCATCGCCGTCGCCGAGCGCGCGGTGACCATGCTGGAGGAGCGTGAGTGACCACCCGGATCCCTGCACGGGTCTACCGGGACAGAGCACCGGCCAGGTCGGACAGTCCGCCGCCGGCGGCCAGCGACCGGCCGACGCCCACCCCGAGCGCGCCCGCGCGCAGGTACTCGGGGGCGCTCGTCGCGTCGACGCCCCCGGTGGCCACCACGCGCAGCTCCGGGAACGGTCCGCGCAGGGCCGGGATCCAGCCCGGCCCCAGCAGGTGCGCGGGGAACGCCTTGACCGCGGTGAGCCCGAGCCGCACCGCCTGACCGACCTCGGTCGGTGTGGCCGCGCCGGGTAGGAACGGGACCCCCATGCGGTCGGCCTCGGCGACGGTGTCGGCGTCCAGGCCCGGTGCCACGCCGAACCTCGCACCGGCGTCGACGGCGCGTCGGAGCCGCTCGGGGGTGGTGAGGGTTCCGGCGCCGACGTCGAAACGCCCCTCGGCGGCCCGGACGACCGCCTCCAGCGCGGGCAGGCCCTCCTCGCGCTCCAGCGTGACCTCGACCAGCCGCACACCGGCCCGCCAGGCCTCCCGGGCGGCGGAGACCGCGTCGTCGGGGGAGACACCTCGCAGGATCAGCATCAGGGGGACGGGGGACAGCCCGTCGGTGAAGTAGTCGGCCCAGACGGCGATCGGGCGGTGCGGCGCTCCGCCGCCGTCGGGGGACGCGGTGGTGGTGGACTTACTGGTCATGGCTGGCTCCAACCCAGTTCCTCGCTGATGTCGCGTGCGGTGGCGGTGAGGTCTCCGGTGAGGGCGAGCAGGCCCGGCCGGTCGAGGACCATGCTGGGTGCCGAGACCGAGATCGCCGCCGTCACCTTCCCGGAGGCGTCGAAGACGGGCGCGGCGACGCAGTGGACGAACTCCTCGTGCTCGAAGTCGTCGAGCGCCCATCCGCGCTCCGCGGTCAGGGCGAACTCCTCGTCCAGCGCCGCCCGGTCCGTGCGGGTGTTGGGTGTGCACCGGGCGAACGGCGGGTCGCCGAGAAGGGCGTCGCGCTCGTGCTCCGGCAGATGGGCGAGGATCGCCTTGCCGATGCCGGTGGCGTGCAGCGGGGCGAGCGCGCCGATGTGGGAGTACATGCGCACGGCGTGGCGCGACTCGACCTTGTCCAGGTACACCACGCGGTCGCCCTCCAGCGCGCCTAGGTGGATGGTCTGACCACAGGCGGCGCCCAGGTCCCGGAGGTGCCGGGCGGCCAGGCCGCGCACGTCGAAGCCCTCCAACGCGGCGGCGGCGAGGGTGGCCATCCGGGGCCCCAACTGGTACCTGCCGTCGTCGGCGCGGCGCACGAACCGCTGCTCCTCCAGGGTGCGCAGCAGGCGGAGCGAGGTCGTGCGGTGCACGTCCAGGCGGCGACCGAGCTCGCTGATGGTGGTCGGTCCGTCGGCCAGCTCCACCAGGATGCGCATGGCGCGTTCGACGCTGTTGGACACCGCGGTCCTCCCCCTCGGTTCGTCACTGCGGGCGCGGCCCCAGGTCAGGGCCGGAGCCAGTCTCGCAGGCGGTGGGGACGCGCGGCCGCGTGGGCGGGATGTCCCCGTGGATCCCCAGGACGACCCCGGCCAACCGGGCGCCCTCCGCCAGGCAGTCCGGGACCGGGGACCCGTCCAGCAACCGCGTGAGGAACCCGGCGGCGAAGGCGTCGCCGGCGCCGACCGGTTCGACGACCTCGACCCTGGGCGCGGCCTGGAACCAGGATCGTCCGTCGCGCACGGCCGTGGCGCCCTCGGCGCCCTGCTTGACGATGATCAGGTCGGGGCTTCGACGTCCGGTTCCCCGCAGGAGGTCGCACAGTTCCGGAACGTCGGTCACCCCCCACAGCGATTGGGCCTCGTCGAGTCCGCAGAAGACCACGTCGGCGCGTCGGGCGAGGTCGAGCAGGGTTCCGGCGTTGCGGGCGCCGTGCAGCGCGGGCCGGTAGTTCACGTCGAAGCTGCGCAGGGTGGCCTCGGGGGCGGCGTCCAGCAGCTCCTCGACCAGCCCGTGCGCGGACGCGGACAGGGCCGCGGTGATCCCCGAGGTGTGGACCAGGCGGGGACGCAGTCGCCAGATCTCGGCGGCGTCCTCCCCGCCGAGGGCGGAGGCGGCCNAGCGCACGCGGGTGCCGTCGGGGCCCGGTTCCTTCATGTACAGGCCGGTGGGGCGTTCGGGGTCGGTGCGGACGACGCAGCGCACCCCGGCGGCGGCGAGGCGGTCGCGGATCCGCTGTCCGAAGGGGTCGTCGCCCAGGGCGCCGCGCCAGGCCACCGGCCGCCCCGAGCGGGCCAGGTGCACGGCGACGTTCGACTCCGCTCCACCGATCTCCGCGCGGAACAGCGGCGCGGTGTCCGCGGCGTGTCCAACGGTTCCCTCGGGGACGAGCAGCGCCATCGTCTCGCCCACGCACACGGCGTCCACCGACCCGGGATCGCCGTCCGGGCCACCGGCGGGGGAGTCCGCCCTGCTCCCAGTCCGTTGCGGTTCGTTCACTCACGACCTCCCGTTCATCGTCCGCGTCACACGGGGTGTTGACCCGCGACACAGCCGAATGCTATTCCTTGCGATGGGAAATACGCAACACTGCTGCACATAGCGCAGCAGCGAAGGGAATGGTCGGTGTGTGGGACCTGTTGCTGCGCGGCGGCCGTGTCATCGACCCCGCGTCGGGGCGTGACGAGACCGCTGACGTCGCCGTCCGCGCGGGCCGGATCGCCGCCGTCGCCGCGGGGCTCCCCGGGAGCCGGGCGGCACTGACCGTCGACGTGTCCGGCCGACTGGTCCTGCCGGGGCTGGTCGACGCGCACACGCACGTGTGGCACGGCGCCACCTACTGGGGGCTCGACCCCGAGCCCCTGGCCTGGCGCACGGGCGTGACGACCTGGGTCGACGCCGGATCCGCCGGTGCCTACGCCATGGAGGGACTGCGCCGCGCCGTCGCCGACCCCTCGCCGCTGCGCGTGCACGCGCTGATCAACGTCTCCGGGCTCGGGCTCGTCGGTCGCACGGGGGAACACCACGTACTGGAGAACCTCGACGTGGACGCCGCCGCCGCGGTCGCCGCCCAGCACGGTGACCTGGTCCGCGGCGTCAAGGCACGCATCGACCGCCACACCGTCGGCGAGCACGGCCTGGAGCCGCTGCGCCGGGCCGTCGAACTCGCCCGGCGGTTGGAGCGCCCGCTCATGGCGCACATCGGTTACGGTCCGCCCGACCTCGCCGACATCGCGCCCCTGCTCACCGAGGGCGACATCCTCACCCACTGCGCCACGGGTGTGGCCGCCGGCCTCGTCG
>NZ_ANBC01000774.1 GCF_000341125.1 Nocardiopsis lucentensis DSM 44048
CGCGACGCCGGCGTGCTCTTCGACCTGGGACACGGATCGGGCGCCTTCGACTTCGCCGTCCTCGAAACCGAGCTGGCCGCCGGGATCGAACCGATCGTCTCCACCGACCTGCACGTCCGCTCCGTCCACGGCCCCGCCTTCGACATGCCGACCGTGATGGGCAAGGCTCTGGCCGCCGGAATGGGGCTCGCCGAGACGGTGGCGGCCGCCACCGTGCGACCCGCCCGGGCCCTGGGGATCGACGCCGGGACCCTGGAGGTCGGGGCGCGGGCCGACATCGCCGTCTTCGAGACCGAGTACGGCCGTTTCCCCACCGTCGACGTGCACGGGGGCGTCCGTGAGTCCCCCCTCCGCCTGGCCAACACCGCCACCTACGCCGCGGGCCGACTCCTGCCGCCGCTGGCCGCCGCCCCGCCGCCGGTGTGGGTCCCCCTCAGCTCGGCCCAGCGCGGCGCCGAGGCCGACCGCCGCGATCGAGTCCGGACCTCCGTCCGGCATCTGGACCGGCCCGAGGACTTCGACGAACCCTTTCCGCGCCAGGATCGGGTGCCGGGGCACGGGCACCCGGAACGGACCCTCGGAACCGAGGACACGACCACCACGGAGGGAACGCGATGACCGGCACCACGACCGAGCACGTCGCAGGGGGCTCCGTCCCGTCCCTGATCGCCGGAGCGGGTCTGCCCGCCGCGCCGTTGGCCGCCCTGGACACCGCGCCGGTCGAAGCGCGTTCCCTGCCGGCCAGCCCCACCACGGCCGCCGCGGTCCGGGCGGCCGGACTCCGTCTGAGCGACCTGTGGCTGCCCGCCGTCACACTCGACGAGGCCGCGCTGCGGCACAACCTGGACCGGTTCGCCCGTTGGTGCGCCGACCACGGCGTCGACCTCGCGCCGCACGGCAAGACCACCATGTCACCGCACCTGTGGTCGGCGCAGCTGGAGCGGGGAGCCTGGGGCCTGACCGCCGCGACCGTCGCCCAGGCCCGCGTCATGCGCGCCCACGGGTCCCGTCGTGTCCTGATCGCGAACGAGATCGTCGAGGACGGGCAGCTCGCCTGGGTGGCCTCGGTCCTGGCCGACCCGGACTTCGAGCTCCTGTGCCTGGTGGACTCCGCCGCGGGAGCGCGGATCATGGAGTCGGCGCTGGCCGGGGCCGCGCGCCCCCTCCCGGTGCTCGTGGAGTTGGGCGTCGAGGGCGGGCGCACCGGGGTTCGGGGCGTGGACGACGCGCTGTCCCTGGCCCGGCTGGGT
>NZ_ANBC01000775.1 GCF_000341125.1 Nocardiopsis lucentensis DSM 44048
GAGGCGTTCGAGGGCGTCTTCCCGCAGCGCCGGGACGACGACTCGCCCGAGCGGGTGCGCCGTTGGCTGGACGCGCTGCCCGAGTTCGCGCGGCGCGCCGACGCCGAGGGGCTGTTCGCGGAGGCGGACGAGGTGATCATCACCGCGGGTGGCAGCAGCTACCCCGACCTGGTCGCCGACGCGCTCTCGGAGCCGTCCGGGCTGTCACGCCCGGTCCGGCGGATCATCCGCTCCGGCTGCTACGTGACCCACGACGACCTGTTCATGGAGCGCGCGTCCCCCCTGCGCTCCGCCGCCGACGACGATCCGCTGCGCCCCGCGCTCACCTGCCACGCGCGGGTGCTCTCCCGGCCCGAGCCCGGCCGGACCCTGTTGGGAGTCGGCAAGCGCGACGTGTCCTTCGACATCGACCTTCCCGTCCCCCGCGCCCTGGTGCGGGGGGAACGCAGGATCCCCCTCGAGGGCGCGGCGCGCGTCGTCGCGCTCAACGACCACCACGCCTTCCTCGACGTCACCGGTACCGGCCCCGACACGCCGGCCGTCGGCGACGTCGTCGAACTGGGGCTGTCCCACGCGTGCACGGTGTTCGACAAGTGGCCGCTGATCCCGGTGCTCAACGAGGAACACCGGGTCGTGGACGCCGTTCGCACGCTGTTCTGACCGTGTCGGGACCCGACGCGCCCCACATCCGTATCGCACAACCACATCGCACCATCGAGGAGCAGGACATGGCCAGCAAGAAGCAGATCGTCACCGCCCCGGACGCCGCGCCGCCCGGGGGACCGTATTCGCAGGCGGTCATCGCCGGTGACTTCGTCCATCTCGCGGGCGCCACCCCGCACCGCGCCGACCGCTCACTGGTGGACGGGTCCTTCGAGGAGCAGGCCCGCGCGACCTTCGACAACCTCGTCACCGTGGCCGAGGCCGCCGGGTCGAGCCTGGCCGACGCCGTTCAGGCGAGGGTCTACCTGCGCGACCTCGACGACTTCCAGGCGATGAACGCCGTCTTCGCCGAGTACTTCGGAGACGAGCCCCCGGTACGCACCACCATCCAGGCGGACCTTCCCGGATTCCTCATCGAGGTCGACGCGGTGTTGTACAAGCCCGCTCGGTAGGCGGTGCCTGTTTCCGGCCCTCCGCCCCGTCTCGGTCCGTCCGGCGCGCACGCGTCGGACGGACCCCACCCTCCTCACCCGCTCCGTACCCTCTGTGGTCGTTGAGCGTCATCCCCCCGTGACCTTTGGACGTGTGTCATGATCGAAACGCATATGGGCTACCTGGTGGCCCTGCTCGCCGCTGTCCTGTTCATGCTCGGTATCAGCTGGTGGGTGGCCCGCCGCACCAGCGGTGGCGAGGACTTCCTGCTCGCCGGACGCAAGCTCGGCACCCCCTTGCTGATGGGCAGTGCGCTGGCCACCCTCGTCGGCACGGGATCGACCCTCGGCGCCATGGGCTTCGCCTACGAGAACGGCTGGGCGGCCGCGCTGTACGGGATCGGCGGCGCTGTCGGCGTCTTCCTGCTCGTGTGGATCTTCGCGAACGTGCGCGAACACGGCTTCATGACCTTCTCCGAGGAGATGAGCTACTACTACGGCGCCAGCCGGGCGGTGAAGGGCGTCGTGGCGGTCCTGCTGTTCCTGGCCTCGGTCGGCTGGCTGGGCGCGCACATCATGGGCGGGGCGATGTACCTGTCCTTCCTCACCGGGATGGACACGAACCTGGCCAAGGTGGTCGTCGCACTGGGCTTCGGCCTGTACACCGTGGTGGGCGGCTACCTGGCGGTGGTCATCACCGACGCCGTCCAGGGCACCATCCTCTTCCTCGGGTTCACCATCCTCGCCGTGCTGGCCCTGGTGGCCGTGGGCGGGTTCGACGGGATGCACGAGGGGATCAGCGACGAGGCCGCCTCCATGCTGGGAGTCGGGGCCCTCGGCCCGCTGCCCGCGCTGTCGCTCGCCGTGGTCAACGCCGTGGGGGTACTGGCCACGCCCTCCTTCAGGCAGCGGATCTACTCCGCGGTCAACGTTCGCACCGTGCGCCGCAGCTTCCTGCTCACCGGCATCCTGTTCGCCGCCTTCTCCCTCCTCCCGGCCGTCGCGGGGATGTCGGCCAGCGCACTGGCACCCGGGCTGGAGAACCCGGACATGGCCTTCCCGTACCTGGCCACGACCCTCTTCCCGATGTGGGTGGGTGCGTTCCTGCTGGTCGCGGGCCTGTCGGCGACGATGTCCTCGGGCGACTCCGACGCGATCGTCGGCGTGACGATCCTGATGAGGGACATCTCCCAGGTGGTCACGGGACGGCTGCCGAAGGCGGAGCGGCTGGTGGCCTACTCGCGGTGGGCCCTGGCGGCGGTGCTCCTGCTGGCCTTGGCGTTCGCCCTGTTGGCCACGACGATCATCGGCTACATCAACATGATGATCTCCACGGTGCTCACGGGGCTGCTGGTGGCCTCGCTCCTGGGCAAGTTCTGGCCGCGCGCCACCTGGCAGGGCGGGATCGCCGCGATGGTCGGCGGATCGGCCGCGGCACTGGTCGTGAACAACGTCGACGCCTACAGCGACTTCTGGGGGAACGCCGTGCTGCCGTCGTTGGCGATCGCCCTGATCGCGGGGGTGGTGGTCAGCCTGGTCACCCCGAGCACGACGGTCACTCGGGAGGAGGCGCTGCGCCGTCTGGCGGAGGAGCGCGCGGAGCTGGAAGTGGGGGATCGGGTCCGCGGCGGCGAGGCTGGTGAGAGGCAGCGGGGGTGAGACGCCCGCTCGCGGACCCTCGGGCGGGGTCCCGCCCGAGGGTCCGGGCGGGCAACGGGGCCGCGTGTCCGTGGCGACACTCGTTCCGCGGCACCGTCACGCGATCGGGGAAAGCGATTGACCTCAATCAAAGTTGAGGTATCAGGATGGGTCCGTGAACGAACGTGACACACAGGAGATCAGGGATCTGCTGGCCGCCCACACCCGACTGTGGATCGACCACGAGATGGACGCCTGGGGCGAGTACTTCACCGAGGACGCGGACTTCGTGACCCACCGCGGCCTCTGGTGGAGGTCGCGCCGGGAGAACGTCGAGGGGCACGAGGACGTGCCCGCCTCCGTGCTCGGCCAGAAGGCGAACTACTCCCAGGAGGTCGTGAGCGTCCAGGGGATCGCCCCGGGCGTGGCGCTCGTCCACACCCTGTGGACGTGGCCGGGTCACCGGCTCCCGGCGGGCGGGGAACCGGAGGACCGGCGCGGTGTCATCACCTACGTGCTGGTGCGGCGCGGGGCCGGATGGAGGATCCGCGCCGCGCACAACACACGGGTGAACGGCCTGGCGGACTTCGGTCCGACGCCGGATCGAGGCGGGCAGGCCGGCGCCGTTCGCGGCTGAACTCCGTCCGGGGCCTCAGGCATCGAAGCGCCTGCGGGCGTCCTCGATGCGGCCGAGGTGCTTCTGGGTCCAGTCGCACATTCCGTCGACCGTCGCGCGCAGGCCCCGTCCCGGCTCGGTGAGGGTGTACTCGACCCGAGGCGGCACGGTGGGGTACACCTCCCGCTCGACCAGGCCGTTGCGCTCCAGCATGCGCAGGTTCTGGGTGAGCATCTTGTGGCTGATGCCCTCGACCCCTTTCCGCAGCTCGCTGAAGCGCAGGGTGCGGTCGCCGAGGGTCTCGATGATCAGCAAAGCCCACTTGTTGGCGACGTCCGAGAAGATCTCCCGCGCCAGGGAGTCCGCGCGCCTCAGGTCCGCGTCCTCGGACAAGTCCTTGAGCTGTTTGGTCACCACGAGGTTCCCCAGTCACTGAAAAGTGCGTTCTTCCATGTCAGCCAACACTCTCCTACGGTTTTCGAGTAACCACAAGAGACCGTGTGTGGGCGGGCGCGATCCCACCACACCGAACACGGAGAGAAGGCGGTATGGCCGTCACACTGATGAACCCCGAGGCACTGCCCCAGATCGACGTCTATCGGCAGGTGTCGATCTCCTCCGGGACGAAGCTGGTCTTCGTCGCCGGGCAGGTCGCCTGGGACGCCGAGGGGGTCACCGTCGGCGAGGGCGACCTCGCCGCGCAGGTCGAGCAGTGCTACCTCAACATCGGCGCCGCCCTGACCGGGGCCGGCGGTTCCTTCGACGACGTGGCGAAGCTGACCGTCCACGTCGTCGACTGGACCCCGGACAAGATGCCGGCGCTCCTGGAGGGGATCTCCAGGGCGTCCGCGAAGCTGGGGACCACGCCGGTTCCCCCGGCCACGCTGCTGGGCGTCGCCGCCCTCGACGTCCCGGAGCACCTGGTCGAGATCGAGGCCGTCGCGGTCCTCGACTGAACGGGCGCGCCCGACCACCGCGCGCCGGAAGGCGCGCACAACAAAGAACGGGTGCCCACCTGCGTGGACACCCGTTCCTCCGTCGGGGTGGCGGGATTTGAACCCACGACCTCTTCGTCCCGAAGCGGAATCGGTCCGGAATCCCACCCTGGACCAATCCCTCGAATCGACCTAGAGTCCCTGGTAGAGCGGCGTTTTGGAGTGCCGCGCAGGGTCGAGCCCTGACCGATGATGACGCACGGTCCACGGTCAAACGACGGTCAGGGAGAAGGGTTCAGCCGCGGAGTTCTCGCGGAAGCGTGTAGGGCGGGCTGGGAGGCCGCGCTACACCGCCTACTTCAAGGACATCAAGGGCAAGGAGCGGTCGGCGGGCACCTTCGCCAACAAGCGGGACGCCGACAGGGCGTGGCAGCGCGCCGAGGCACGGTTGGCGGAGGGGCGGGTGGGTGATCCGGCCCGAGGCCGGAAGTCCTTCCAGCGCTACGTGGAGGAGACCTGGCTCCCCAACCACGAGGTGGAGGCGACCACTCGGCAGAGCTACACCTACTCGATCCGCAAGCACATCATGCCCGAGTTCGGTCCGATGCGGATGGTGGAGATCCTGCCGGAGCACGTCCGGGCATGGGTGGCCAAGCTCAAGGACGCTGGAGCCTCGCCGGTGACGATCAAGTACAACAAGGTGTTGTTGAGTGCCATCTTCACGACTGCTCTGAACGACCAGGTGGTCTATCTACACCCCTGCAAGGGCGTACGCACTCCGCATGTCCTGGTGAAGCCGCGCACGATCGTCACTCCAGAGCAGTTCGATTCGGTATACCGGGCGCTGCCCGCCGCATGGGCGCGGTTGCTGGTCGAGACCGCCATAGAGAGCGGACTTCGCTGGGGTGAGCTGTCCGAGCTACGGGTCAGGGATCTGGACACGCGCACCCAAATCCTGACCGTGAGCCGTGCGGTTGTGGAGGTCAACCCGGAGTTCCACCCCACGGGTGGTCGGTTCCTCGTGAAGGAGTACCCGAAGGGTCGCGAGTACCGGCGGTTCAAGCTGAGTACGCAGATCGCCCGCAAACTCCAGGAGCATGTGTCGGAGAGGAGGTTCCGTAGGGATGACCTCTTGTTCCCGATGCCCGCCGAACCCAGGACTCCCAAGCTCCGAGCCGTCCCCGACCCTGGCGCCTTGGGCCGCACCGAACCCAACGACAAGGGTCGGACCTAACAGCACGGCACCCTCAGTGCGTACGCAGCGGGCAAGTGCCGGTGCCGCCACTGCAAGGACTCCTACGCCTTGTATCGAGCCCGCCGCCGTTCAGAGGGCAAAGACAACCCCCGACCCTCCCGAACCCCGGACACGGACGGACACATCTCGTCCGACTGGTTCCGGTGCCAGGTCTGGAAGCCAGCGCTCAAGGCAGCCGACATCGGCGTCAGCCTGCGTATGCACGACCTTCGTCACGCACACGCCTCCTGGCTGCTGGCGGGTGGTGCAGATCTCCAGATTGTGAAGGAGCGCTTGGGCCACGCCGACATCGCCACCACAGCTCGCTACCTGCACACCCTGCCGGGCGCCGACGAGACCGCCCTTGATGCCCTCTCGCGCATCCGCAACCGCTCGAGCTCCCGAGCTCGTGATTGAAGGCCGTCCTGGCCGGTGACGTGCGGTGGATACCCCCACACCAGGTGATCCCGTCACGCATGAGTGACGTAAGTCACATCACTGGTTCTCAATATGAATATATCAGTAGCTTGCTAGATAAAGTCGCAGGTGGGGAGGGTGTGGCTGATAAAGTGTAGCTACATTTTTCAACCGTCTTCTTGTTTTAAATATGCCCCAGTTTCGTAGATCAGAGCGAGAAGGGGTGGTTTCTTGCGGTAGGTTTGCTGTAGTGCTTAGATCCTTGGCTCTCGCTTTTGGCGACCGAAGGTTGCATGCGTCGGCGGTCGTCGTCGGACGTTGAAGAATCGGCCGATTGGTGGAGGTGAGCTATGGGTCTCAAGCGTGATGGTCAGTTCTGGAAGGCGCCCTGGTTTTGGCGGACGGTATCAGACCTGGTCAGGCTCTTGGTAGAGATCTTCAAGAGTTAGGCCGTCCCCGTGAGGGGTCGGCCTGGTGACGGAGCCTCGGTGTGGTTTGCGGCCTGATCGGGGCTCCGTCTATCTACTGCGTAGGAACCGGTTGTGCAGCGCTGCACAACTTCTGATCTGAGCATACATTACTGGTTATAGTTCGTGTACTAATCCCAGGGGTCTGTGAGGTGTGGATTCTTGTCAGGGAATCATGATTCCATATCTTCGCAGGTCGCGCAGTGGGATGGATGCGATCGAGCCTTGAGAACTGGTTAGAATTCGGTGAATAATCCCTACTGAGTTTTTCGTTAGTTCTTCGGGTATGAGGGGTGGATCTCCA
>NZ_ANBC01000776.1 GCF_000341125.1 Nocardiopsis lucentensis DSM 44048
AGGACCGCCTGCGGAGCGAAGTTCTCCGAAGCGATCATCTCCAGGGTCGTCTGTTGGCGGCGCAGCTCATGCGCGACCGCCTCGGCGATCTCGGGGTCGAGATCGCCCAATGCCTGGTCGAGGACCGGGACATCGGGCGTGGTGGAAGCCAACGCACACTCCCCTCATGTGTTGCTTTATATGCAACGCATTCCGTGATACACAACACGTTGCGCTTCACAGTGAGGGTTACCCACAGGTCTGTCAAGACCCTGAAGGACTAGTCCTTGCGGTTTGATCGTCGCTTAATCGTGTATTGATATATCAAGAACACGACACGACGACCACAGAGGTCGCCGCCCCACCCCGTCAGCGGCCCGCGTAGGCCATCCGATCGGACAGGTCACGCGCCCCCTGGCGCAGTTCCTCCACGACCTCGGGGATGCGCTTCTTCGACAGCCGGTACGCCGGACCGGACGCGCTGATCGCCGCGATCACGTCCTGACCGGCCCCGAACACCGGCACGGCGATCGCGTGCAGACCCGGTTCCAGCTCCTCGAACGACGTGGCGTACCCGTCCTCGGCCACCCTCTTGAGGACCTCACCCAGCTCCTGCGGGTCCGTGATCGTGCGCGCGGTGTAGGACACGAGCTCCCCGGCGAGCAGCTCGTCCAACTCGCCCGGGGGCGTGTACGCCAGCAGCGCCTTGCCGCTGGCCGTCGCGTACGACGGCGTGCGCTGGCCGATCCAGTTCTGCGCCGCCACGGCCGAGGTGCCCAGCGCCTGACTCACGTTGATCGCGTTCGCCGAGTCGAGGACCGCGACGTTCACCGTCTCGCCGAGGCGCTCGGCCAGCTCCTCGCACACCGGATTGCCGATCTGGACGATGTCGAGCTGACCGGCGACGGCGCCGGCGAACCGCAACATGCCGATACCGATGCTGAATCTGCCGCGCTCACCGTGTTGCTCCACGAGCTGTCTCGCCTGGAGGGTGTACACCAGCCGCGACGCGGTGGACTTGTGCACCCCCAACTCGGCGGCGATCTCCGTGACTCCCATCTCGCCGCGCGCGAGGAGCTCCAGGATGGTGATCGCCCGGTCCACCGACTGGACCGACGCCGGCTCGCGTGCTCCCGTGCTTTCCGTTGAGTTGCTCATAATGCAACTTTAACCGATAGACGCAACTTCCCGAATTTCGCCTCGGACACTCCTTGACTCCGAGCCGATCACGCTCTCATCATAGTGTTGCGTATCGAACAAGTTGTTCCGCGAAGCGCAACGGAGGGCATGATGATCCCAGCATGTGCCGTGGCGGACCTGCCCGAGGGTGAGGCGGTCCGAGTCATGGGCGAAGTCCCGATCGCGGTCTTCAACGTCGACGGCGAGATCTACGCCATCGACGACACGTGCAGCCACCAGGACGCCTCGCTCTCCGAGGGGTGGCTCGAAGGATGCTTCATCGAGTGCCCGCTCCACGCGGCCAGCTTCGACCTGCGCACGGGCCTGCCCACCGGCGCCCCCGCCAAGAAGCCGGTCCGCACCCACTCGGTCGTGATCCAGGACGGCGTGATCTACGTGGTCCCGCAGAACCAGGAGGCAGTCGTATGAGAACCGTTGCTGTCGTCGGGGCCTCGCTGGCGGGGCTGCGCGCGGTCGAGGAGCTCCGGACACAGGGCTTCGACGGCCGGATCGCGGTCATCGGGGACGAGCCGTACCAGCCCTACGACCGCCCGCCGCTGTCGAAGGCCTACCTCGCGGGCACCTGCGCCCCGGAGAGCCTGCGGCTGGCCGACCAGTCCGACACGGAGGACCTGGCCGCGGAATGGCGGCTCGGGGTTCGCGCCGACTCCCTCGACCCCCTCACACGGTCGGTCCGGCTGTCCAGCGGGGAGGAGATCACCGCGGACGGCGTCGTCATCGCCACCGGTGGCCGGGCCCGCCCGCTCCCCGGTTCGGAGGGCCTGGCCGGGGTGCACACCGTCCGGACGCTGGACGACGCGGCGGCACTGCGCGCCGACCTGGAGAACAGCTCGGCGGGGGTGGTGGTGATCGGAGGGGGCTGGATCGGCTCCGAGGTCGCCTCGACCTGCCACGCACTCGGGCGGCCGGTGACCGTCGTCGAGGCGAACCCGACACCGCTCGCCCGCGTCCTCGGCCCGGCCATGGGCTCGGTCTGCGCGGCGTTGCACACCGACCACGGCGTGGCCCTGCGCACCGGCGTGGGCGTGCGGTCCCTGACCTCTGCGGGCCTCGGCCCGTGGAAACGCGTCACCGGCGTGGACCTCGCCGACGGCACGCACCTGCCCGCGGACGTGGTGGTGGTCGGCATCGGGATGCTGCCCAACACCGAGTGGCTCACCGGATCCGGGATCCCCGTCGACAACGGGGTGCTCTGCGACGCCGGATGCGTCACCGCGTTCCCCTCCGTCGTCGCGGTGGGCGACGTCGCCCGCTACCACGGCCCCGACGGACCGGTCCGGCACGAGCACTGGACCAACGCCTCCGAACAACCCGCCACCGCCGTGCGCAACCTCCTGGCGGGCACGACGATCGAGGAGTACCGGCCGTCCGGCTACTTCTGGTCCGACCAGTACGGGACCCGGTTGCAGGTCGCCGGGCACCCCGCCGACGCCGACGAGGTCACCATCGTCGACGGGTCGCCGAACGACCGCCGGTTCGTCGCGGAGTACCGCCGCCGGGGAGCGGCGGGGGGNNCTCGCGATGAACAACCCCAAGCTCTTCGGCCGTCTGCGCCGACAGCTGCGCGACCGCGCGGTCGTGTGACCGCGTGACCGCGTGAGGTGTGCGGGGTCGGGGAACCGGCCCCTGACAGCTGTTCACGACACGTCAGCGCCCCCGATGACCCGGACCCGCCGTCGGGGGCACCGACTCCGCCGAACCGGACCCGCCCGAGCCCCGGTCGGCCTGGTGGCGGGAGGCGTTCGGCGGACACGCGGATCCCGGTGAAGGAGGCTGGAGCGGCGGTGGATCCGGCCTAGACCTCGGGATCGGGCGTCCCGACGATGCCCTCCTCCACCGCGTCGAGGATCTCGTCGAAGGAACGTCCGTTGAGTCTGGACAGCGCGACAGCCGCACCCATCGCGTGCCCGGTCAGGCTGAGGAGCAGCGAATCCACGGCATCGGAGCCGCGGGCACGGGTGTCCTCGAGGATCCGGTGAACGATGTCCCGGGCGTCCGCCCTGGCGGTCTCGTCCCCCCGTTCGACGGCCTGGAGGAAGTGGTGGTGCGCGCGGATGATCGCCGCGGCCGCGAGCTGGTCTTCCCTGCCGCCTTGGCCCACCGGCTCCTGCCTTCCTGGAGAGGTGCTGTGCGGGAGGCACGCTGTCGCGCGCGGACACCCGTTGGTCCGCGTGCACTCTCTCACGGCCGCCCGCCCGCCGAGGGGCGGTTCGGGGAAAGCAGCGGGGGTTTCCCCACCCGCGGTCGGGCCCGGGCCGCCGACCTCCTGACCCGGCTCGTCGCGGCCGAGGCCGAGCACGAACCGCCCGGCGTGACCAGTGCGGCGGGCGATCCCCGGGTCGCGACGGGTCTGGACGGCTACCGGGGCGTCACGGTCGCGGTGAGGTCCCGGGGCCGAGGCGCGGGCGCGTGAGCGGTGCGTGCGGCGGGACACCGAGGTCGGGCACTCGTGGGTGCGGCTATCGTCCGGGGGAGCGGGAAAAGTCCCGGGCACGCGGAGGAAGCCCCCCTCGCGGGCCGCGCCACAGAAGGAAGACCCGGCTTGCGCACGAGCACACCACCCCACAGGGCACCGCGCCCCGACCGCGGCGGCGGCATGCCGCCCTGGCTCCCCCGCGCCATGATGCTGGCCATGTGGATCGTCACGGCCTTCGGCATCGCCCTGTGGCTGTTCGTCCGGTTGCAGAACCTCATCATGCTGCTGCTGATCTCGCTGTTCCTCGCGCTGGCGCTGGAACCGGCGGTCAACTGGCTGCACCGGCGCCGCTGGCCGCGCGGGCCCGCCACGGGGGCGGGGATGCTCCTGGTGCTGGCGTTGGCGCTGGCGTTCCTCAGCCTGCTGGGGTCCATGCTGCTGGGCCAGGTCCTGGCCTTCGCCGCCGAAGTGCCCACGATGATCCGCGCCGGGCTGGCCTGGTTCAACACCACGTTCAACACCTCCTACTCCCCCACCACCCTGCTCAACGAGATCTCCAGCGCCAGCGGCGTGGTCGAACAGTACGCCTCCAGGATCGCCGACAACGTCTGGGGCGCCGGGACGACCGTCCTGATACTGCTCTTCAACGGGCTGACGATCGCGCTCTTCACCTTCTACCTGTGCGCCGACGGCCCGCGCTTTCGCCGCGTGATCTGCTCGGTCCTGCCACCGCGCACGCAGCGCGAGGTGCTGCGGGCCTGGGAGATCGCGATCGAGAAGACGGGCGGCTACCTGTACTCCCGGGCGCTGCTGGCCCTGGTCTGCGCGGGCGCGCACTACGTGGTACTGGTCGTGCTGGACATCCCCTTCGCGTTCGCGCTGGCGCTGTGGGTGGGTGTGGTCTCGCAGTTCATCCCCACCGTCGGCACCTACATCGGCGGCGCCGTCCCCGTGCTCGTGGCGCTGCTGGAGGGTGTCTGGCCCGCCGTGTGGGTGCTCGTGTTCGTCATCGTCTACCAGCAGTTCGAGAACTACCTGCTCCAGCCCCGCATCACCGCCAGGACCCTGGACATGCATCCGGCGGTGGCGTTCGGCTCGGTCCTCGCGGGCGCCGCCGTCCTGGGCGCGCCCGGCGCGTTGCTCGCCCTGCCGATGGGCGCGAGCCTGCAGACCTTCCTGAGCATCTACATCCGCCGCTACAAGGTCGAGGAGCACCCCCTGCTCTCCGCCGCCGAGGCCGAGGACGAGGGGAACGAGGAGCCCGCCGCCACCGGAGGGGAGGGTGGCGGGGCCGGAGGGGACGGCGGTGGGACCGGGCCGGAGGACGAGGAGGCCAGCGGGGATCCGACCCGGCCGACGTGATCCCTCAGCCCTGGGTACCGCTCCCGGTGGACGGCGCCTCGCGCAGGGTGAACACGCACAGTGGGGCCATGGCGGCCGAGGCGGCAACCGGCAGGCCCAGGGCGGGACGCTCCGCCCGGGGCCGACCGACACTGACGATCCACGGAGAACCACCGTCTCCGCGGTCTGCGAGGAACTAGAGGGAGGCGGCCTTCACGGCTCCCAGGAGCGCGGCCCACTCACGGGGGGTGGCGTCGAGCTGTCCGAGGTCGCGGTTCTGGGTGTCCCGCAGCGCGGCCCCAACGCGCGTGCGCGCCGCCTCGACACACTGCCCGCCGTTGCCGTGGGAGTAGGAGGACTTGCTCCACTCGCCCTCACGGTTCAACCGGGCCTCGACGCAGTCGCCACCGTTGGTCCCGCTGTAGGTGGACTTGCCCCAGTCCTCCGCCAGCTCCAGCCGAGCTTCAACACACGCCCCACCGTTGCCGTGTGAATACGTCGACTTCTCCCAGGTGGGACGCAGTTCCAAACGCGCCTCCACACACTCGCCACCGTTGCCGTGTGAGTACGTGGACTTCTCCCACTCAGCCTTGAGTGTCATCTTGATGCTTCCTTCGGAACTCGTAGAGGGCCTTCAAGGATTTCTCAGGGGACAGGGAGACGCCCAGGAGGTCACTGAAGACCCTGTCCATGCCGCGTACATCTGCCTGGTCATTGATCATCCTGCCCGATACGCCGTCCTCCACATACAGCACGTCGGGCTGGTCCTCAAAGCCGAGGAGGGTGAAGGAGGTGGTAGACGGGGGCTTCTCCGTATCGGCGGGGATCACGTGAACCCTGATCCGCTTGGCCTCCACCATGTCTATCAGCTTGGCGAGCTGGTCCACCATCGTTTCTGGACCTCCGATGGAGCAGTTCAGCACCGCTTCATTGACGATCAGGATCATGCAAGGAGGGTCAGGTAGCTCCCACAGCTTCTGTCGGTTCATTCGGCCCGCGACCAGCTCATCAATAACCCTGGACGGGGCAAGGCTGTTATTCGCCTCGATGAGGGTACGAGCATAGCCCTCAGTCTGGAGGAGCCCATGGACCACAGTGGTATCGAACTTTCGCATGAGGGTTGACCGCGGCTCAGCCTTCACCAGTTCACTCAGCCAGTCCGGGTAGGCCCGCTTCTCGGAGAGCCGGAGCCAGAGCCGGAACAGGTCCCCGTTGGCCTGGACGAGTTTGTCCAGCTCCGCCGCCATTGCCTTGCTTGGCCAGTGCGTCCCCTGCTCGAAGCCGCACACGAGCCCGTTCGAGCAGGTCACCTGTTTCGCCAGCCATGACTGCGTCTTGCCCGCCTGGTTGCGAAACTTCCGCAGCTCGATCCCCCACTGCAACGCATGCGGCCTGACCTTGCGTTTCGCCATCTTTCACCAGCCTCACCACGGAAAACACCATCGAATATCCCTGTCGCCTGATGATCGCACTCCGTTCAGAGCCCTAGGTTTTTCCGGCGTCCTCTTGAATCCTGGTCACAGTTGGTGGCGCTCCGGATCGACGGATGTATCACCATCTTCACCATGCATTTCAAACAAAGGGGACATTGTGACTCCACGGGAGGCGGCCAAGGCACTCTGCCTTGAGCTGGACAAACACGACCTCAAGCCACTCCCCCGCAAGGGAATGGTGATCGAGGTGCACAAGGGAGACCAGAGCCAGACGGTGCTCCTGCGCGAGACCGGCGAGGACCTCTACTGGTACTGGGTGTGGGACTCCTACCGCACCGGCACCGAGCCCTACGAGTACGACCGCGCGCTGCCCGTCGGCCAGGAGCCCGAGTTCGCCCGACGCATCTTTGGCGTCCTCTCCATCCCGAAGGTGGACCTGTGATGAGCGCCGTCAACCACACCCCGCGCTACCTGGGCGAGGTCGCCCCCGAGACCGGCGAGGCGCTCGCCGTCTTCGAGGGCGTCACCGAACTCGGCCCCGGCCGGATCCTGTGCTCGGCGGTCGGCCTCCTCCACCTGTCGGAGCGCGGCACCCTCTTCCGCTGCCCCAGGGGCGCGGTCGTGGTGCGCAACGGCCAGATGATCACCTTCACGAAACTGGGGCACGGTGACCTGCCGAAGACCCACGTGTAACGCCCGCATCCCCCCGAAACCGCGTCCGCCCCCGGCGATGGAGCCGAGGGCGGACGGTCGTGTTCGGGAGAACGAACGTCGGTGTCAGGACGTCGTCGGGTCGAGAGAGGGGACGTCCGGACCGGTCGAACCCCCGTAGGTGGCGATCTTGTACTCGGTCGCCGTGAGGGAGAGGGTCAGCTCACGGATCCGGCGGCGGATGGTGTCGCGGTGTTCGATCAGCATGTCGAGCCGTTCGGGCACCGTCTCCTCCCCGGCGTCGACGAGCGAGACGTAGTGCTGTAGGTCGCGCATCGGCATTCCGGACAGCCGCATCCGGGTGAGGAACACCAGGCGCCGCACCGCTTCGGTGTCGTAGACGCGATGACCACTACCGTCACGGGCCACCGCGACCAGCCCGGCCCGCTCGTAGTAGCGCAGCGTGTGCGGCGAGACGTCGAGCAGGTCGGCGGCCTCGGTGATCGTCATCGACTCGGGTACGTCGGCCAGGTCGACGAGGCGGCGGATCGCCTCGACCGACAGCGGATCGTCGTCCGCGAGCGTTTCGAGCGCCCTGCTCATCAGATCGTCCGTGGCCATGGAACCAGCCTAGATCGGCCGGGCCGACGCCGGAACACCCTCGAAGTCGGCGCCGCGGGCGGTCTCGGCCCACCGCCCGACCTCCTCCAGACCACGCCGGTAGGCGGCCGAGACACGCTCGACCGCCTCGCGCCCGAGCGGCAG
>NZ_ANBC01000777.1 GCF_000341125.1 Nocardiopsis lucentensis DSM 44048
CCGGCCGCCCGCGCCGGGTCGCCCTCCTGGGTTCCGTCGGCCCCGGCCATGTCCGCGCGGACGGCGGCGAGCAGGTCGCGGTAGGTCTCGGACGCCTCGGCGAACTCAAGCGTGCCGGAGGCGTTGAAGTCGGTCCGGAACCGGCTGGGCTCGACGATCATCACGCGGATCCCGAACTGCGCGACCTCCCCGGCCAGGGCCTCCGACCAGCCTTCGAGGGCGAACTTCGACGCGGAGTAGGCCGCGACACCGGGGAACGACATGCGCCCGCCCTGGCTGCTCATCTGCACGATCGTCCCGGTGCTCCGCGCGCGCATCGCGGGCAGCGCCGCGCGGACGAGCGCGGCGGGGCCGAACAGGTGCAGGTCCATCAGCTCCCGCAGCTGCGCGTCGCCGACCTCCTCAACCGCTCCGACCATGCCCCGGCCCGCGTTGTTGACCAGCACGTCGAGCTGGCCGAAGCGGTCGAGGGCGGCCCGCACGAGGTCCTCGGCCGCAGTGACGTCCCGGGCGTCGAACCCCGCGACCAGGCAGTCGTCGGGGTACTCGGCCGCCAGGTCGGCCACGCTCCCGGGTCGGCGCACCGCCGCCACCACGTGATCGCCCGCCGCGAGCGCCGACTCCGCCAGTGCGCGCCCGAAACCGCGGGACGCGCCGGTGATGATCCAGGTCTGTGCCTGTGTCTGTGTCTGTGTCGTCATGGCGGCGACGCTAGGACTTCGAGCGCGCTCGAACGCAAACCGGGCCGACGCGAACCGGACGGGGCCTCCCCCGAGGCCGGTGCGGCCCTCGCCGTGTTCAGCGTGTGTCGCCCGGTCGGGTCCCGGCCGGATCGGCGGTGGCTCGGAACGTCGACCACCCGGCCGCCCCGGTCGCGGGCGGGGAACCGACGCACGCCCCGCCACTCCCCATCCCGCAAGGGGTGCGCGACCTCCGCGTCGCCCCGCCGCAGCCGACATCCGCGACGGAGGCTAGCCCTCCCCGAGCGCCGCGACGGCGTCCAGGACCAGTTCGAGGCCGGGCTCGAACTCCTCGCCGAAGTCGTAGTCGGCCCGCGCCAGGTGTCCGGCGGCGAACGCGCTCAGATACGGGTACCGCTCCCGGTCGAGACCGGCCATGGCCGACTCCACGGCGCCGGTCGCGTCCTCCCCGGCCTCCGCGTCGTCGAACGGCAGCGCCGCCTCCTGGAGCACGAACCCGTACACGTAGGCGTCGATGATCGTGTAGGCGCGCGCGGTCATCGCCAGCGAGAAGCCGTTGTTCACCAGTACACCGACCACCGCGTCGTGGTGCTGGAGCGTCGCGGCCCCGGGGGTCGTCCTGCTGTCCAGCAGCCCCAGCGCCCACGGATGCCGGGCCAGCACCGTACGCGCCGAGACGGCTCGCCGACGCAGCTCGTCCCGCCACCGGCCGTCCACCCGAGGCAGCTCGATCGCGCCGAAGACCAGGTCGACCATGCCGTCCAGCAGGTCCTCCTTGCCCTCGATGTGGCGGTACAGCGACATCGGTTTCACACCCAGGGCCTCCGCCAGGGACCGCATCGTCAGCGCGCCGAGTCCGTCCGCGTCGGCCAGGGCCACGGCGGCGGCCAGCACCCGGTCACGATCCAGCGGCTCCGCCCTCCTCGACCCGCGTCCCGCGTCGGATCCGGACACGCGAACCTCCTTCGTCTGGTGTTGACCGATCTGGCGCCCTAGTTTAGCGTACTTAGTAAGCTTACTAAGTACGCAGGAGTACGACATGTCCCATCGCAGCTCCGGTCGACTGGTCGGAACCCTCTTCCTCGCCGCGTTCGCCCTCTACGGTGGCGGCGGCTCCTTGGCCGACCAGCCCGTCGGCCTCGGCCTCATGCTCCTCAACTCGGTCGCGGTGGCGACCATCGGAGTCGTCACCCTCGGCGTCCTCCGGACGACCGCCCCCGGCGTCGCCTGGACCTACCTCGCCGTCCGCGTCGCGGAGGCCGTCCTGCTCGCCGCCGGGGTGTTCCTCCTGGCGTCCGGGAACACCACCGGCAACGACCTCGCCTACGCGGCCGCCATGGTCGTCCTCGGGGTCGGCAGCGTCCCGTTCTGTCGCGCCCTGTCGACGCGTCTCGGGATGCCCGCCTGGTTCGCCTGGTGGGGTGTGGTCGGGTACGCCCTGCTCGCCGTCGGCGCGGTACTGGGATCCGCTTCCCCCGGCGCCGGTCTCGTACTGGCCGCCCCGGGCGGTCTCTTCGAGGTCGCCCTCGGCCTGTTCCTGCTCGTCCGGGGCTTCCCCGTCCCGACACACGCGCCCCCGACCTCCGACGGACGCCTCCGCCCCGGCCCGCGTGCCGAGGAGGGCCGTCGCTGAGGAACGGGAGCCCTCACCCCGACCACCGCGCCTCCAACCGGTGAGGGCACCCGGCAGCCGTCGAACGACACGGTCCGCGTCGGGTGCTCAGGCGAGGGGGTGGCGCGGGTCGGGGCCCGAGCTCCACACCCGAGCGGCCTCGTCGATGAGCGCCTCGCCCCTGACGACCTCCGCCCCGGCCACGGCGCCGAGCGTGACCAGGACCCCGTCGTCGTGGTCGCCCGCCTCGACCAGGGTCGGCGCGTGCTCGTCGAGGTAGGTCCGCAGGGCCACGCCGTCCTGGTGCTCGCCGAGCACCTCCTGGAGACCGCAGGCCCAGGTGCGCACGCGTTTGGCGCGCTTGCCCAGGACGGGGGCGGCGAGCGTGGCGGCGTAGCGGGCGCGTTTGGCGGCCTTGCGGACGTCGTGCCAGGCGGTCAGGCGCGCGTCGGCGTCCTCGGCGGCCACCGCGCGGTCGTGGGCGGCCGACATCCGGCGGCAGGCTCCGACGAGGTCGTCGGACAGGACGGGACGCGCCTCGCGGTGGGCCGCCTCGGTGAGCGGCGGGTCGGCGCGCAGGCGGTCCAGGGCCTCCAGCAGCGCGAAGTAGCGCGGGCCCGACAGCTCCTCGGTGATCCGCTCCATCTCGGCGGCGCGGTGGTCGTCGACGGCGCGCAGCCAGGTGTCGGTGGGCCGGTGCCCGGCGACGCGTTCGGGGAGGTCGTCGATCCACCGCTCGCACCGGTCCCGGAGGACCTCCAGGTCCCGTGCCAGGCCCAGCACACCCGCCAGGTCGCGGAGTTCGTCGGCGACCGGCCGGGTGGACCCGCGGTCCAGGACGGACGGGAACACCTGGAGCACGGCGCGGATCCGGCGGGTGGCCACCCGCATCTGGTGCACGGCGTCGGGTTCGTCCAGGCGGACCTTGGGGTCGTGGGTGAGCAGGTGCTCGACCTGGTCCCACAGGTAGGCCAGGACCACGTCGCCCGCGGTGTCGCCCCGGGGGCGGGGGACGGGCGGGGGGACGCGGTCGCCGAGCACGGTGAGGAGTTTGCTGCCGGTCGCGGAGGGGGTGGCCCCGGCCGAGGTCAGGCGTCGGCCGATGTCGTGTTGGAGTTCCCGGCCGCCCGAGGCGAGTTCGATCTCGACCTCCCGCCAGGCGGTGGTGGTGGTCGCCTCTCCGGTGACCGTGTCGTCGGCGACCAGGGCGAGGGATTCGCCCGCGGTGTCGCGCAGTTCGTACTCGGTGCGCCGGGTGCTGATCCGGGCGACCGGACGCAGGGGTTCTCCTCGGACCGCCGAGGCCGCGAGCCGGGCCAGCTCGGCGGGGGCNNNTCCCGGCCCAGCGGGGCGTGGAACTCGCGTTTGGCGTCCGGCCCCCACGGGATCTTCAGGTGCCATCCGGCGTCGGTTCCACCGGTGCGTCGGCGCAGGGTGATGCGGCGAGCGGCCAGGCTCAGGGCGTCGGTGTCGTAGTAGGTGGCGTCCAGCTCGTGCGTGCTCTCCTCCATCCCGCCGGGCGCGAGGTCGGCCAGGTCGGGCAGTCGCGTACGGGTGTCGACGGAGTAGGTGGTCTCGATCTCGATGTGGTCGGGCACCGGCGGTTCACCTCCGGCGTCGCACCCCGCGCCCCGAGGGGCCGGGGCGGGTGGTGGGTCCTTGTTCCCTAGCATTTACCCGCACGACGCCGGGGGAAAGGTGTCGCGACGGGTTTCGGCTCCGCTTCCGGAGACGGGGGAGGGGTTCCGGAACACCGCGGTGCGCGCCCGGCCCGTGTCCACCGCCAAGAGCCGGGAACGGAACGGTAAGGACTCGGCGGGAGATCGCGGCGTCTCCCGGAAACCGCCACGGGGCCCGGGGTAGGAAGGCGTGGTAACGACGCCCGCCCGGTCACGACGGCGGGCCCGACACGAGAGGCGCACACCGCCATGCCCCACCCCGACATCACCGACCGGGCCGTGCGCGACCTGGTCGACGCGATCAACGCGGGCGACCGCGAGGCCTTCGCCGAGGCGCTCACCCCCGACGCCACGATGTCCGACGACGGGTCGGAGCGCGATCTGTTCCAGTGGGCCGAGAAGGAGATCTTCTCCGCCAACGGCCGCATGGACGTCGTCTCCGCGAGCGACGAGGGACGATCGCTGGTCGCCGACTACCGCAACGACGCCTGGGGCTCCATGAAGACCCGCTGGCGGTTCACGGTGACCAACGGGAAGGTCTCCAGGTTCGACACCGGCCAGGCCTGACCCGGCGTCGCGGGGCGGGGTTCGTCCCGGCTCCTCCGTCCCCGGCGTCCGGGCGCCGAGAGCCGTCGGCGACGACGCGACCCCTCACTCCGACCACCGCGCCTGAAGCCCCGCCACGTAGTCGCCGACCACGCCCTCGGCGTGCTCCTGGGTGACGCCCCCGGCCATCAGCAGTGATCCGAGGCCGTGGGCGAGGGCCATGACCTCGGTGGCGATCCGCCCCGCCCGCGCGGCGTCCACCCGTTCGTCCGCGCCGATGATTCCGGCGAGGTGGTCGGCGAGCCCCCGCAGGTGGTCCCGGTAGGCGGTCGTGGCGGCGTCGGGCCTGGTGATCGCCAGCAGTTCGAGGCAGACGCCGACCCGGTGGAACGCGCGGCCGTCCTCGTCGGTGGGCAGCGCCTCGTCGAAGAACGCCCGGACCGCCGCCACCGCCGCGCCCTCGCCCCGTACCGCCGTCCGGGCGCGCCACCTCTGGAGGCTCCGGTCCGCGAGGCGTTCGAGCGCGGCCGTCAGCAGTCGTTCCTTGGACTCCCCGTAGTACTGCACCAGGCGCAGCGACACCCCGGCCTCCGCCGCGACCGCGCGCATGGTGACCGCGTGCAGGCCCTCCCTGCCGAGCAGACGCTCCACGGCGTCCAGGATCTGCTCACGACGCTGCGACTCCGACACTCCCGGCTCCCTCCGACACGCTGATGATACGCTCGTATCAAGTTGATACATGTGTATCAAGGAGGACGTGTGGCGACCACTTCCCGAACACTCGCGCTGTGGGTCGCGTGTGTGGCCCAACTCCTGGTCGTGCTGGACATCTCCGTGGTCAACGTGGCGCTCCCGTCGATCCAGGCCGACCTCGCGATGGGCCCGACACAGACGACCTGGGTGGCGCTCGCCTACGGCCTCGGCTTCGCGGGGGCGCTCCTGGTCGGCGCACGTCTGGCCGACGTCCTCGGCACCGGGCGGGTCCTGTCGTGGGGGCTCGGCGCGTTCACCCTGGCCGGCACGGTGGGCGGGCTCGCCACCGACGGATCGGTCCTCGTCGGCGCGCGGGCCGTCCAGGGCCTCTGCGCGGCCGTGGTCTCACCGGCCACCTTCACCCTGCTCACCACCACGAACCCGGAGGGCCCGGCCCGAACGCGGGCCGTCGCCGCGTGGACGGCCGTCAGCCTGGCGGGAGGCGGTGTCGGCAACATCCTCAGCGGAGCCCTCACCGAACTGGTCTCCTGGCGCGCGGTGCTGCTGGTCAACCTGCCGATCGGCCTGGCCGTCCTCGCCGGGGCGGCCGTCCTGCGCCGGCGCTTCCCCGACGCGCCCGGGCACGGGCGGCTCGACCTGGTCGGCGCGGTCCTGGCGACCGGCGGTTTCACCTGTGCGACCTACGCGCTGTCCGCCGCTGGCGGCCACGCGAGCGCCGCGTGGGCGGGCGCGGCGGCCCTCGCGGGTGTCGTGCTGTTCGTCCTGCTCGCCGCGCAACAGCGCCGGACCGCTCATCGGCTGGTGCCCCGGGGTCTGCTGCGCAACCGGCTCGTGGTGCGCGGGAACGTCGCCACCGCGTTGACCGCCGCCTGTTTCCAGGTGGGGCTGTGGTACTTCCTCACCTACCGGATGCAGGGGCCGATGGGGTTCTCCCCGATGCGGGCGGGCCTCGGGTTCCTGCCCCTGACGTCGGCCCTGCTCGTGGTCAACACCTGGATCACCCCGCGCCTGATGGCGCGCGTCCCCTCCCGGACCCTCGTCGCGCTCGGTGCCGTGGCCGCCGCCGCGGGCCTGGTCTGGCAGGCGTTCACCGTCGGGGACGCCTACGTGCTCGCGGTGCTCGGGCCGAGCCTGGTGGTCGGGGTCGGCGGCGGCCTGCTCACCACTCCCCTGGCCACGATGGTGACCACCGGTGTCCCGGCCGAGGATGCGGGGGCGGCCTCGGGTCTGATGAACACCGCCAAGCAGTTCGGCGGAGCCCTGGGCCTGGCCGCCGCGACCGCCGCCACCGCGCTCGCGGGCACCGACGGGGCCGCCTTCCTGTTGATGGGAGCGCTGGTCGGCACGGTCGCCCTGCTCGCGTTCCGTCTGCCCAGCCCACGGGAGCGACGGGCATCCGGCGCCCCCGTGTACGACTAGGGCCTGTTTTTTGGAACGGTCACCCGAGGGGGTGTCGTTCGGGCGCCGGCAGGGTTCTCAAGGATCGAGACTGCGCCGTAGGCGTCCGTTGA
>NZ_ANBC01000778.1 GCF_000341125.1 Nocardiopsis lucentensis DSM 44048
GACGTGCCCGTTGAACGCGAGTCCAGACCAGCACCGCCGCAAGGACCGCAGCGGAGCGGTGGACGATCGCGAGCTCGTCGAACCTCGTGGCCAGCCCCCTTCACTGCTTGAGTGACGCCAAGGACCGCTCGACCACGTCGCGGTCCCCGTAGACCGCTTGAGTCGGACTTCGGCGGACCTCCTCCGGCCGAACCACGACGGCGACGGTGTTTGTGCTGGTCATGTCGCTCGGGGATAACCGCGATGATCCCCCGCGCCTTCAGCGTCCGGCAGATCGCGCGGGAGGAGCACGCCCGGCCCCGAGCAGCATGGACGGAGTCGTGCGCGGGCGACCTGCTCCAGTCCTCGGGATGGGCAGGCCGCCCGGCAACTGGGCGAGGGGCTGTCCGTCGTGCGCCTGCCCGGGTGCCACGACGAGGGCCGATGCCGTCCCCGGCCGTCAACGGCGTGATGGATTTTCGTGGTCGGCCCGCCGTGGGAACGGCCGATCGTGGAGTCCACAGCGACCCTCCGGTCGATCCGGCCGGCCGCGTCCGCGGCAGCGAGCAGCACGCGGAGGATCCGGTCCCACCGCTGGTCGGTCAGCCGGGCGTGACGAGGCATCGGGATCAGACCGCGGGTGTTGCTCACCCCGGGCCGGTGGCCCGAGCGGGCTCAGTCGATCGTCTTGACCACTCGGGCGGGAACTCCCCCGACCAGGGTGCGGGCAGGAACATCACGAGTGACCACCGCGCCTGCAGCGACCACGGCACCGGTACCGATGGTCACTCCCTGGGTGACCACGGCGGCCGCTCCGATCCAGACGTCGTCTTCGATAACGATCGGGGCGAAGGAGAGGTACTCGCGGCGCTCGGCGAGAGGCAGCGGGTGCCCCCCGGTGATGAGGCTGACCTTCGGCGCGATCATGACACCGTTGCCGATGTGGATCCCGCCCTTGTCCATGAACGTGCATCCCTGATTGACGAACACGTTCTCCCCGAACGTCGTGTTCAACCCGTACTCGGTGAAGAACGGCGGGTAGATCGTCACCGACTCCGAGAGCGGGCCACCGAACACAACAGAAAGTAGATCAGCACGACCTTCGCTGTCGCCAAACGGCAGCGCGTTCAGCCGAGACGTCGCGTCGGTCACCTCCACGATCCGCTCCGCATGGCGCGCGAAATCGGGCGTCTGGACATATATAACCTGTTCTGTGCGTGTAGACATGCGCTGATCCCACCACCCCGCAGAACGCGCGGTCAAACAACCGTACGCCCCACCAGACACAACCAATCGTTGTAGAAGTAGGCTGAGGTCGTGGATATTGAAGCGCTGAGGACGTTCGTGGCCATCACCGGGACCGGCCAGTTCCAGGCCGCGGCGGACGAGCTCGGGATCAGCCAGCAGGCGGTCTCCAAGCGGATCGCGGCCCTGGAGAGACACCTCGGGGTCACGCTCCTGGTGCGGACCTCCCGAGGCTCCAGGCTCAGTCTGGACGGGCAGGTCTTCCTGCCGCACGCCAAGAAGGTCCTCACAGCCCTCGAACAGGCCGAGCAGGCCGTGCGCCCCGGCAGCCGGCCCTTGCGCGTCGACGTCCTCAACCGGCGCATTGCTCCGGCCCAGGCCGTCTACCGGTTCTACCGTTCCCACCCCCAGATGGACCTGGACACGGTCACACTGAGCAACGAGAACGCCGCCCAGGCCGCCCAGGCGGTGCTCGAAGGAACCGTCGACGCGTCCTTCCGCGCCCTGTCGGCAGAACGGGTCCCGGCCGGGATCAGCACCGAACGTCTCCTGGACGTACCCCTGGAACTCCTGGTCGGGCCCGCCCACCCGTTGGCGGACGCACCCCGGACCAGGCCTGCGGACCTGGCCGGCCACCGCATCTGGATCCCCGGGATCAGACCCGGTACGGAGTGGGCGGCGTTCTACCATGCCCTGTCCGAGGCCTTCGGTCTGAGCATCGACGCGCTCGGCCCCAACTTCGGTGACGAGGCCCTGATGGACGCGCTGGCTGACTCGGCCTCTCTGGCCACCCTCGTCGGCAGCGAGGACCGGTACCTGTGGCCCCAGGCCCACGACCTGCGGCGCATCCCGTTGCATGATCCGACCCCGGTATACCCGCACGTGCTGCTGTCCCGCAGCGGAGGGCAGCACCCCGTACTGAACGCACTACGCGAACATCTGCGCACCTCAGGGCCGCGAACCCCGGATGACGTGTGGGCCCCGGACTGGGTGGACCGCCGAGTGGGCGACTGATTCAACGGGCACGCCCCAACGGTCGGGGGCCGACTGTGTCAACCGCATGACACTCCGCTCGCACCCGCGCGGCGGCGGTGGGACCGTGGAGTGGTAGCGACTCCGTCTCAGGATCGCGCACGGTGCTGGAATCCCGAAGCGCACGCGGATCGGCGGCCGCGCTTTGAGGGTGCGTCACATGTACGGAACGAACATCTGTATCTGTGCCCTTCTCGGCCTCACCGCCGTCGTGATCGCCATCGCGTCGTCGGCCCTTCTGGCCGCCCCCGCGCCGTTCGCCACGTTCATCCTGATCCCCACGGCCGGGATACTCATCTGGTTCTGCGGAAGGGAGATACGGGAGGAACTCGGAGACTCCGCCCTCCTGGGAGTCGTGGCTTCGCTCCCCCTCTTCTCCAGCGTCATGGCTCTGACGATCCTCGAACTGGTGGGCACACGTTGCTGCGTTGGAATCCCCGGTTCGGTGACTCCAACGCCGAACCATCCATGCCTTTGCGGATTCCTCGGTGAGAACTGGTTCCGGCGGTCACTGGACGCCATGTTCCCCGTCCTCGCCGGAGATCCGCGACTCCCCTATCTCACCGTCCTCGTCGTGCTCAACGGCACCGCTCTTCTCTCCTCGTTCCTCCTACTCCGAGGGATCGCGCACGTCTTCGGTCAGCGCGGTCTGCGCCTCTCCGCCCTGGCGATGGCCGCGACCGCCGTCATCTGGGCGGCGTGGAGCCGTTTTCCCGAGGGTTCCGAACAGCTGCCCGACTGGCCCGATCCGATCCGAGGGGGCTGGACCGCCGCGCTCCTGGTCCTGCTGGGCGGGGGATACCTGTGGTTGGAGGCCACCGCGGTCAGACGCGAACCCAGTGTGCAGGTATCCAGTACCAAAACTCAGGACAACGAGGCGACCAGGAAACTCAATCATGAGGTGAGGTCCCGGCTTCCCGCCATCGAGGTGCTCGCACCGGCGTGGAAGCCCGGCGCGCCCCCGGGGCACGCCGTCGCCGCCATCGTCGAGAGCAGCGACCTGCCGGGGTCCAGGGTCACCTCGGCGCTCATGCGGGTATTCGCCCTCGTCCTTCCGGTTCCCCCGTCCTACGGCGTCCGGGTACGGGCCGACGGCCCGGAGGGAAACGCCCCCGAGGACAACGGGTACGTGTCGGCCACGGTCGAGGTGCACGACCGTATATCCGGTAAGACACTGCACCAGACCACGCTGCCCGCGCTCCGTTCGGATCTGGCCGCCATTCGGGCGGCCGGGTTCGTCGCCTCCCGCGTGTTCGCGGAGGATCCCCTGATACCGGAGTGGGCGAAGGGGAGATACGAAGGAGAGGACCTGGCCGCCTACCTGATGGCCAGGGAACTCCCGCGACTCGACAGACGATACTGGGGTCAGGGCCCCACCGACCCTTATCAGGACTACGAAACGTTCCACGCGATGCAGCAGGACCGTATCGACATCCTCCGGCGCGCGGCGGACTCCCGACGCGCCTCAGGAGTGGTGCGTTATGAACTGGCGTCGCTGTACGAGCAGAAGGGCGAACATGTCAAGGCGCTCCGCCTGCACGCCGTGAACCGAGCCCAGTACTCATCGAAGAGAAGTCGGAACAAGATCTTCCAGAGAAGCCGATACCGGATGGTCGTCCTCCTGAAGATGATCGCGAACCACAGGTTCGCGGAAGTGTGGAACGCAGCGGATCCACAGGATCTACGTGACATCTTCCACGCTCTGAGGCTGGCCGGTCTCATAACGAAGTCGAGAACGTTCGAAGACCTGGAGGAGGAAGAATTCGTTTCACCAGAGGAGAACCGAGACGGCCCACGAAGGATCCGCATCGCCCTTCTCCGCATAGCCAAGGCGGAAGCCTGTGCAATGGACAGGCACTTCTCCAGGAGGAGGATGTTCTGCGAGGACGTGAGGTGGCACGGAAAGAATCCCTACAGCGTCCTTCCCCCCGGAATCAACTCCCAGGAATCCCCCTGGAGAAGACGGAAGTACTACAATATCGGATTCCGCCTGCTACACGGCAGCATAGCCAGCCGAATCGCCTCCGCCGAAGGAAGGCTGCCCGTCTACGGGCACTGGTGGCTACAGCGGCATCGACAGGAGGAAGAACTCAAGCGGATAGAGGAGGACATCGAGGAGTTCAGGAAACTCAACCCCGGGTGGGGGCAGTGGGGGATCACCTACAACAAGGCCTCACTCATCGCCACCCAGAAGTTGGAGTCCGGCATCCCGCTCGCCCCCGAGGAGAGGGCAGAGGCTGTGGACGAGGTCATCGCGGCGCTCCGCGAGGCGTTGAACCCCTCGGCGTGCGAACACTATCGCCCCTCCGAACTCCTGGCACGTGACCCGGACCTGGAATGCATGCAGAATGAAGACAAGTTCGTAGCACTTCTGGAAGAACAGTACAAACGCGACTGGCAGACCAAACCCCCCTTCCCCCGCTCCCTCGGACAGGAGCTGGTCGCGCGCCGCACCCGACCGTTCACTGAAGACCTCTGAACGAGGGGCCGGTGAGGACACCCGGCTCGCACGGCGACCGGGGCGCCGACGGCCCACCATGCCCCCGGACCGATCGCCGATGACACCGGCCTCTACACTGTGCTCCAGACGACGGCTTCGTCCTTGTTTGTCAGGAATCCGTCGTCGTCTCCCCCTGTCCGGTCACGGCGCGGTGTTCGCGCCGCCCGGGTGCGATGACCACGAATCCCGCCCCGGGTCGACCCGCGCCCCACACCGTCGCGCGGCCCGACCGGAATCACCCGATCACCACAACACCGGTGGGGCAGTCCCCCCGCCAGGGATGAACCGACCCATGAGCCAAGCACACGCTCCCGTCCGGCACCGCTCGTTCGTCATCATCGGCGACACCAACCTGGCACGCGGGGTGTGCGCGTCACTCCAGGAGGAGACGTACGCCGTCCGGCACCTCGTCCAGCCGAAAGACGAGGAGCTGCGTGAGGTGATGTCGGCGTCCCACGACGCCGTGGCGGTGCTGCTGCACGACGACGCCGCCGCCCTGCGGTACGCGCTGGCGGTCGCCCACATGTCCCCCGACATCCGGATCGTCGTCACCATCTTCGACCGGACCGTGGCCGACGAACTGCTCCGGCTGCTCCCGCAGTGCCACGTGACCTCTCCGGCCGACCTGGTGGCTCCCACCCTGGCCGGACCGTGCGCGGACCCCGACCTCGTCGCGCTGTACGACGAGGCCGCCCCCACACGGGCGGTCCGGGTGACCGGCGAGGGCCCGCCGCGTTCCGAGCAGTGGACGCGCGGACGCACGGGATGGCGGGCGTGGTGGAGCCGACTGGCGGGGCAGCTACGTTCGTACGACCCGGGCACTCGTCTCATGCTCGGGGGACTGACCGGGATCGTCGCCTCGCTGCTCCTCGACTGGGTGTGGCTGG
>NZ_ANBC01000779.1 GCF_000341125.1 Nocardiopsis lucentensis DSM 44048
CGTGGGACCGGCGGTCGCGGCCGAGCACTCGATCGCCTACCAGCTGGTCTCCAGTGCCCTCATGCTCGGCACGATCGTGTTCACCGCCATGTTCACCGCCGGTCTCATCGAGCGGATGCTCGGTCCCCGCCTCGTCGGCCTGATCGGTTCCCGTACCGTCCCCCGGTTCGGGCACGTGATCGTCGTCGGCATCGGCCAGGTCGGACTCCGACTGTGCTGCGAGCTGCGCCGACTGGGCGTCCCCGTCGTCGGCGTGGAACGGGACCCGCACGCGCCGAACGTACGCCTCGCCCGCTCCCTGGGCATCCCGGTGGTGGCCGGACACGGCGGTGACCGGGCCGTCCTCGAAAGACTCCACCTCCGCCGCGCCCGGGCCCTGGCCGCCGTGGGCTCCGACGACCTGGACAACATCACCGTCTGCATCGCGGCCCAGGGTGTCTCCCCCGGAACGAGGGTCGTCCTGCGGGCGGGTGAGCACGAGGCGATCGCCGAGACCCGATCGCTCCTGCCCCTGGGCACCATCCGTGACGTGACCAGCCTGTCCTCCGCCTACGTGCTGGAGCGGCTCCCCCGCGGGCGCGCCACCGGCGTCATCGCGCACGGACACGACGTGTTCGTACGGCTGCCCGACGGCGCCTTCGCTCCCTGGCCGCTCGCCGCGCGCCGGGGGTGCGGACACGTGGACACCGCGGTCTCCGTGTGAGGGGTGAAGGTCTCGCCCCGCGCCTAGGGACACGGTCCCGGGCAGACCAGCCCCGGTCGGGCCTCAGACCGCCCGCCCAGACCCCGCGGCCCCGAAAACGCGCGTTCTGGCACGCCGCCCCACCGGTCGCCGTTCCCCTCGGCGGATGATCACCTCGGCCACGGCGAGGTTGACCGCCCAGCCCGCGCCCATGAGCAGCGCCCGGGTGAGCTCGCCCGGAGCGCCGAGGAACAGAACCCAGGGCAGGTGGGTGAGGACCTGCGTGCCCGCGCCCTGGCCGATCGCGTATCCGCGGATCATCCAGGCGCGGTGCCGGGCGATGTCGCGCCGCCGTACCGCGACGAGGGCGAGGACGAGGGCCAGGGCCATGGCCGCGCCGAACACGAGGCGTTGAGCGGTGAGGAAGAGGCCGTCGTCGATCTCGGGAAGGTCGTAGAACACGGTCATCCACACCCCCGACAGCGCCGCGACGATCCCCAGCGGTACCAGCAGCCACCCCGACGCGCGATGCCAGCCGATCCACCGGCGGCGCAGCCCCGGAGGGAACTGGACGGNCCCAGGAGGCAGTACACGCTGGCGCTGACGACGTGCAGCACCAGGGGCAGCGGATCAGCGAAGAACCGGGCGTTGTGCGAGGTGACCTCCGCTCCGCCGGTCAGTTCGCCCAGGCGGACGGCACCGGCGATCACCGGAACAGCGCTGAGCGCGAGCAGCGCGACGAGTATGGTCCAGCCCGTTCTGGAGCGGGTCACGGCGAGTCCCTTCGGTCGGCCGACGGCGGCATGGCTCCACCGTGGCCGTCGAGGGGGCTCCGAGGCATCGGCGATCGGGCCCGAACCGGGTCAGCCGAAAGTACGAGGGGCGGACCGTACCGCCGGTCACCCCCGGGCGGTCCCCTCACGGCCGACACCGTTCCTGACACGCTTGGTCTCGTAGGCCCATATCGCGATCTCGACGCGGTTGCGGGCCCCGAGCTTGGCCATGAGGCTGGCGATGTGGGTCTTGACGGTGCTGAGCGAGATGTGGCACTCGTCGGCGATCTCGCCGTTGGTCCGCCCCCGGGCGACGGCGGCGAGGATCTGCTCCTCGCGGCCGGTGAGCGGCTCGACGGGCTGGACCGGCGGTGCGGCCGGACCGGAGTCGGCGAAGGCGTCGAGCAGCCGCGCGGTGACGCTCGGCGCGATGAGGGCGTCGCCCCGGGCGGCGGCGCGCACGGCCTGGGTGAGCAGGTCGGCTCCGGCGTCCTTGAGCAGGAACCCCCGGGCCCCCGCACGAAGGGCCGCGTAGACGTGGTCGTCGAGGTCGAAGACGGTGATGACGACGACGGCGAGGGGGACCTCGACGTCCGGTCCGGCGAGGGCTCGGGTGGCCTCGATGCCGTCGACACCGGGCATGCGGATGTCGAACAGGCACACGTCGGGGCGCAGGCGCCGCGCGAGCGCGACCGCCTCCGCGCCGTCGGCGGCCTGGCCGACGACGTCGATGCCGGGCTGGGCGTCGAGGATCATCGCCAGGCCGGTACGGACGATCTCCTGGTCGTCGGCGACGACCACCCTGATGCTCATGTCGCCGCACCCGCCCGGGGCAGCACGGCGGTCACGGTCCAGCCCCGGTCGGGGTTCGGGGCGGCCTCGCAGGTACCGCCGAGCAGGGCGGCCCGTTCGGTCATGCCCACGAGCCCGTGTCCCGGAGCCGCCGTGGAGCGCGGGACACCGGTATCGCCGTCGTCGCTCACCCGCAGACGCACCGACGCGGCGTCGGCGGTGACGCGGACCTCGATCCGGGTCGCGTGGCGGGCGTGCCGACGGGCGTTGGTGACCGCTTCCTGGGCCAGGCGGAAGATCGCCGCTGCGACCGGCGAGGGAAGGTCGTCGACGGCGCCGGCGATCGCCACGTCGACGGGCGGGCCGGTCCCGTCGCGGCCGACGAGCCGCCGGAGGTCGCCGAGCCCCGGGCTGGGCCCCGGGGCGGCGGTCTCACCCCAGCGCAGGGCCCGGACCATGACGCGCATCTCGGTCAGGGTGCGTGAGGCCTCGGCGTCGATCACCCTGAGCGCCTCGGCCGCGGCGCCCGGTCGGGACTCCGCCACCGCCAGGCCCGCCTGGGCGCGGATCGCGATCGCCGAGACGTGGTGGGCGACCGTGTCGTGCAGGTCGCGGGCCAGACGCTCGCGTTCGAGCAGCCTGACCCGGTCGAGCTCGCGCTCCCTGGCCCCGGCCCGGAAGCGGACCGCCGCGGCCAACGCACAGACCGAGAACAGCACGGCGGAGCCGCCGACGAGATCGGCGAGGCCGGAGGCGGAGCTCTCGAGGGCGATCCGGGTGGTGGAGCTGGCGAACACGATCACCGAACCCGCCACGATCTCGCGTCCGGAGCCCCACCGCACCAGGGAATACGGCAGGAGCAAGAAGCACACCGCCGTGTACATCGGTGCGGACACGCCGCCCGTCACCAGGAGAAGCAGCCCGGGGACGCCGAAGGCGACCGCGAGCGCCGTCAGCGGACGGGTGCGACGCCACAGCAGTGTGGGCACCAGCCCGGCGACGGCCGCCGCCCACAGGAACCGCC
>NZ_ANBC01000780.1 GCF_000341125.1 Nocardiopsis lucentensis DSM 44048
ACCGCGACGAGCACCCCCACGAGTGCCCAGTCCCGCCGCGTCCGCGGTGGTGGGTCGGCGGGGCGGGGCTCGTTCCACACGGACCTGAGGAGGGTGTCCACGGACAGCATGCTACGAGAGCGGGCGCGCGCACGGATCGGCCGGAAGGAGGAGGGGCGCGCGGTAGGGGGGGCGGGCGGGCCGATGACTGGCTAGCGTCGGAAGTAGCAGCAGCGGCCGGTCCCGCCCGTCGGTGGTCGGAGAGGACCCGACGGCCGCGCCGGGGCCGGGCCCTGAGTCACGCACCCCGACAGGGGGGATGTTCCCATGGCTGTCTGCGACACCTGCCACAACGACTACTGGATGTCGTTCGACGTCGAGACGATCAACGGGGAGCGGTACACCTTCGACTGCTTCGAGTGCGCCATCCAGCGGCTCGCTCCGGTGTGCGAGAAGTGCTCCTCGCGGATCATCGGTCACGGGGTCGAGGTGGAGGGGCGGTTCTTCTGTAGCGCCCACTGCGCCCGGGAGGGGGCGACCTCGAACCTGGCCCAGCGGATCTGCGACTCGGTCGGGGCCCACCCGTAGGTTCCTCGGGCACCCCGGTCGGAGGCCGGGGTGCCCGTCGGGGGCGCTGGTGGGCGAAACCGCCCCGCCCTCTATCGGGCGGGGTTGCGGGCGGCGACCAGGAGTTCGACGTTGCGGTCGCGCGGTCCGCCGTAGCCCGCCGGGTCGGCGTACAGGTCGTTGACCGACAGCTCCCGGTACAGCGACGCGAGCCCGTCGGCGGAGAAGTCCCCGTGGTCGGCCTGGTAAGGGCTGTCCGCCTCCAGCAGGGTCGTGAACAGCGACAGCGTCCCGTCCTCGTTGTCCACGATCTCGATCGCCCGCGCCATCTGCGGGTGATCGATGTGCGAGGCGGTGTTGATCTCCCAGAAGCCGCGCTCGGCGGTGCCGTGGGTGTGCGCCTGGATCCGGTTGTAGTGCGTGTGCCCGTTCACCCAGGCCAGCACGTTCGGGTAGCGCTTGAGCATGTGCACGAGGATGTCTCCGGTCAGCCGCAGGTCGCCCGGGCGGCGGCTGTCGGGGAGGATGTTGCCCATCGTGCCGCTCGTGTGGTGGGAGAAGAGCACGAACAGCTCGTCGGTGACCTGCTGGGTGCGCCGCCACCCCCAGAAGTCGTAGTAGACCGAACTGGAGGCGCGCAGCGTCCGCTCCAGCCAGTCGAACTGGTACTTGCCGATCGACCCGTCCGCCAGTCCGGCCAGCGTGGTGGTGTCCATGCTGACACCGGTCACACCGTCGGCGATGCGGAAGGTGTAGAAGCAGTCCACACCGTCGGCGTTGTCGTCGGTGAAGCCGTGTCCGACCGGCCCGGGCCCGGTGTTGGCCTCGTCCAGGTGTGCGGCGACGAACGCCCGGGTGTCGAAGGGGGCGCGCCGGTCGTCGGGGGTGACGGTGGAGGTCACGGCGGCGGTGGAGACGGTGTCGCCGGGGGATTCCACCTCGTCGGGCATGCGGCCGAGCTCGTCCTCGTTGGTCATCGCCTCGGCGGCCTGGTCGCGCACGTCGTCGTCGGCGAACATGATCTTGCGGTCGCCCAGGTAGGCTTCGTCCATCGAACCGGCGGGCAGGGTGCCCGCAGGGGTGTCGTCGTGGTTGCCGATGGTGCAGTACCAGGGCACGTCCAGGCCGGGGCTCTCGAAGGGGGCGACGGCGGCGGCCAGGAAGCCCGGGATGGTCGGGAAGCCGCCCCGGGTCTTGTACCGGTCGGCGAGGTCGCTGTCGGGCTGCCAGTACAGCTCGTTGCCGCAGTTCTGCACGCCCTCGTACCAGGCGGGGTCGCCGGTGTTGGGGGTGACGGCGCCACCGTTGAGGACGGCCATGAGCCATTCCAGTTCGACGGTCTCGTGGTTGTCGGTGTTGTCGCCGGTGGTGACCATGAAGTCGAGGGGACGGCCGGTCACGGGGCCGACTCTCAGCGAGTTGACCCGTTTGACCAGCGCGGACGCACCGAGCGCCGACAGCGTCTCCTGGGGGCGGTGGGCGCTGGAGCCGATCACCGGGTGGGTGTACTCGAAGCGGACGGGGCTCTGCGCGTCCATGATGTGCAGGTCGGTGAACTGGACGAACGCGGCGAGGGCGGTACGCCGGTCGTCGCGGCCCGGCTGGGCGGGGACCAGGTCCTCGCGGACCTCGATCGGCCACCCGGGCCCGGCGGTGAGCAGTCGGTAGCCCTCGCCGACGGGCGTGGCCACCTGGGCGAGCGTGGTGCCGTCGGGCTGGGCGACCCGGGACATGGTCTGGCGGACGAGTCGGTCGAGCGCGGCGGCGGAGGCGGGGGCGGGGGCGGCGGACAGGCCGAGGGCGGCCAGGCCGAGTCCCGTCGTGGTGGTCGTGAGGAATCCGCGCCGGTTGAGGGGAGCCATGGGTGTGCGACGTCCTTTCGGCCCCGGCCGGGGGTGGCCGGTGGGGGTGGGGCGTCGTCATTGAAGACCGGCGGGGCGGTCAGGGGCAACGGGGGCGCGGGGGACTGTTTCCTACTCGGCGGTAGGCATCCGGAGCGGCCCGGGGTATGGTGACCGGTTTGGCTCCGGACACCGGGGCGGAGCGACCGATGCGTCACACACCGTGATCGAACGATGTCCATGCGGGCGTCGTCGGCGCTTCCCGTCGCGTTCGCCCGAGCATGGGCGAACCGTCACAAAGATGAGTGGATTTCACGTTTGGCCGGATCCGGCCAATTCCGCCCGGATCCGTGCCCGGGCCCCGGCTCCAACCGGGGTGGCCCCCGCCCGTCCCGGAGCGCTCAGGACAGGAAGCCGCGCAGCAGCGCCTCGCTGCCCTCCAGGTGCTCGTCGACGGCGAGCCGGGCCGACTCGGGGTCGCGGGCGCGGGTCGCGGCGACGACCGCGTGGTGTTGGGCGCCGCTGTGCTCCAGGTTCTTCACGAGCATGGGCATGGCGTCGAGCAAGCCGTTCAGGCGCATCCGGGCGTCGGTCAGCGCCGACACGAGCGA
>NZ_ANBC01000781.1 GCF_000341125.1 Nocardiopsis lucentensis DSM 44048
CGCTCGGCCAGCAACACGGCGGCCCCGACCTCCAAGGCGCGGCGCAGGGTGAAGATGTCGTCGAGGTCGCCGCCCATGTCGGCGAGCACCCGTCGGGCCTCGGCACGGCTGGGGCGCGGGGGCACGTACGTGACGAAGGTTCCTCCGGAGCGGCCCCGCCGCGACTCGACGTATCCGGCCTCCTGGAGAGCGCGGATCGCCTCTCGCAGGGTGATCCGACTGACACCCAGGCGCGTGGCCAGGTCGCGTTCGGCCGGGAAGCGCTCGCCCCGGGCGACCACGCCGAGCTTGATCGCCGACAGCAGCCGTTCGACCGTCTCCTCGAAGGCGTTGCCTGCCTGAACAGGGCGGAACACGGCGTCGGCCGCGGGCTCCGACGGGAGCGTGCTGGTGGCGTCCCCGGTATCGGTGTCGGCCCCGGCTCCGGTGACGGGCCCGGCGTCAGCCATGCGGCCCTCCTTGTCGCGTCCTGTCGGCGTGTTCGATCTCGTACACCCAGGGTACGGCCGCCGCGCCGGGAACTC
>NZ_ANBC01000782.1 GCF_000341125.1 Nocardiopsis lucentensis DSM 44048
ACGCTCCCCCGCGGGCCGACCCGTCTACTTCAGTTCCGACTCGGCCTCCTCGATCAGCGCGAACTCCTCCTCCGGCGCGTTGGCCACCAGGCGGTGCCTCGAGTAGAACCAGAAGTAGGCGAGGAAGGCGAGCAGGATGGCGGCGGTGATGGCCGCCCCCGTCATGTCGACGAAGAACGTCGCCACCACCGCGCACACGGCCAGGACCAGGGCGATCCCGGTGGTCACGACGCCGCCCGGGGTGCGGTAGGGACGCGGCAGGTCCGGCTCGCGGCGGCGCAGGACGATGTGCGAGACCATCATGAGCACGTAGGACACGGCCGCGCCGAACACCGCGATGTTGATGAGCAGGTCTCCGTTGGCCACGGTGGCGGCGAGCAGGAACCCGATCGTTCCGGGGACGATGAGCGCCGCGTAGGGGGTGTGGCGCTTGCCGGTGACCGACAGGAACCGGGGCAGGTAACCGGCTCGGGACAGCGCGAACAGCTGGCGGGAGTAGGCGAAGATGATCGAGAAGAACGACGCGACCAGCCCGGCCAGGCCGACGTAGTTGACGAAGTCGGCCAGGACGGTGTCACCTCCGTAGGCCTCCCGCAGCGCCTCGGGCAGCGGGTTGCCGGACCCGGCGAGCACGGCCGCCCCGGCGCCGCCGGGAGCCAGCACCAGCATGAGCGCGGCGGTCACCAGGAGCACGGACATCGCGGCGATGATGCCGCGGGGCATGTCCCGCTTGGGTTCGCGGGCCTCCTCCGCGGCGAGCGGGACGCCCTCGACCGCCAGGAAGAACCAGATACCGAAGACGAACGCGCCGAGGATGCCCGCGTACCCGTAGGGCAGGAAGGTGCTGGCGCCGGCCGCGTCCGTCGGCGCGATGTCGAACAGGTTGGCCACCTCGAACCGGGGGATCATGCCCACCGCGAAGACCACGAGCGCGACCACGGCGACCCCGGTGATGACGAACATCAGCCGCAGCGCCTCACCCACACCCCATACGTGCACCCCGACGAACAGCAGGTAGCAGGCCAGGTAGACCGGCCAGGCGTTGGTGATGCCGAACAGCCCGAGCGCCTCGACGTAGCCGCCGATGAACACCGCGATCGCGGCGGGGGGGATGGGGTACTCCATGNATGAGGATGGCCGTGCCGGTGGCGAACCCGCCGAGCGGGCCCAGGGCGCGCCGGGCGAAGCCGTAGCCCGCGCCGGCGGTGGGCAGTGCGGAGGCGAGTTCGGCCAGGCCGAACACCATGCACAGATACATCGTGCCCATGAGCAGGGTGGCGATGAGCAGTCCGCCCCAGCCGCCCTCGGCCAGGCCGAAGTTCCATCCGGCGAAGTCTCCGGAGATGACGTAGGCGACGCCCAGTCCGGCGAGCAGAACCCACCCGGCCGCGCCCTTCCTGAGCTGCCGCTTACGGAGATAGTCGTCGCTGGCGCGGGAGTAGTCGGCTCCCTGCAGATGGACGCGGCCGTCGGCCGGTCCTTGGGAGTTCGTGCGGTCGGCGTCTGCCATGGCGCTTCCTCTGATCGGTCGACCAGCCCCACCGGTCGCCCCCTGACCAGACCCGGGGACAAAGGTCTATGGTCGGTCCTTTTTATGACTGGTGATCATGCGCCTCAGCGTTTGGGCCTGTCAAGGGGTGTACGCGAATCCGGGAACAATCGGACCAACGATGGAACGCTCTCCGTTTCCGCCAGGTCACAGCCTGGTTTCCAGACCCGCATCCATTGACACCGCCCCGTACCCCTGGTTCTATTCAATTCATTGGTCTGCTCCTGAACCAAAGAGCCGTTCGGGGTGACCGTCCATCGCCATCCCGGGCGGCGTCCCGAGCATCGGACCGCGACGCGAGCAAGGAGACACCCGTGCCACAGATCCCCCCGGTCGCCTCCGACCCTCCGCTGACCCTCGACGACCTGCGGCGCGACGCCGCCTCCGGCGCCGTCGACACCGTCCTGGTGGCCTTCACCGACATGCAGGGCCGCCTCCAGGGCAAACGGCTCTCGGCGCGGTTCTTCCTGGAGGAGGTGGTCGGACACGGCACCGAGGGGTGCGGCTACCTCCTCGCCGTGGACGTGGACATGAACACCGTCGACGGGTACGCGATGTCCTCCTGGGACACCGGCTACGGCGACTTCGTCATGGTCCCCGACCTCACCACCCTGCGACGCACCCCCTGGGCCGAGGGCGCGGTCATGGTCCAGGCCGACCTGACCTGGCACGACGGATCCCCGGTGGTGGCCTCTCCCCGACAGATCCTGCGACGGCAGACCGAGCGGCTCGCCGAGCGCGGGTGGCGCGCGATGGTCGGGACGGAGCTGGAGTTCGTCGTCTACCGCGACAGCTACGAGCAGGCCTGGGACCGGGGCTACCGCGACCTGACCCCGGCCAATCGGTACAACGTCGACTACTCCGTGCTCGGCGGCGCCCGGGTCGAACCGCTGCTGCGCCGGATCCGGGGCGAACTGGGCGCGGCGGGCCTGTACGTCGAGTCGGCCAAGGGCGAGTGCAACCTGGGCCAGCACGAGATCGCCTTCCGCTATGACGAGGCCGTGCGCACCAGCGACAACCACGCGGTGTACAAGAACGCGGCCAAGGAGATCGCCGCCCAGGAGGGTATGTCGATCACCTTCATGGCCAAACCCAACCAGCGCGAGGGCAACTCCTGTCACATCCACATCTCCCTGCGCGATGAGGACGGCGCCCCGGTCATGGCCGAGGGGGAGGACCTGTCGGCGAACGGGCGGCACTTCCTGGCCGGTCAGCTGGCGGCGCTGCGTGAGTTCACACTGCTGCTGGCCCCGAACATCAACTCCTACAAGCGGTACGTGCCGGGGAGTTTCGCTCCGACCGCGATCGCGTGGGGCCGCGACAACCGCACGTGCGCGCTACGGCTGGTCGGTCACGGGTCCTCCCTGCGGGTGGAGAACCGGGTGCCCGGCGGGGACGTGAACCCCTACCTGGCCAACGCGGCGCTCATCGCGGCCGGACTGTACGGGATCGACAAGGGGCTGGAACCGGGTGAGCCGATGGCGGGCAACGCCTACGCCTCCGACCTGCCCACCGTACCCGCCTCGATGCGCGACGCCCTGGCCGCGTGGGAGCACAGCGCGCTGGCCCGCGAGGTGTTCGGCGACGACGTGGTCGAGCACTACGCCAACTACGCCCGGGTGGAGCTGGCCGCCTTCGACGCGGCCGTCACCGACTGGGAGATGTACCGGGGCTTCGAGCGCCTGTGACGGAGCGCCCGAGCCACCGCCGCCACGCCTGACACCACGAAGGAGCACGATGCCCGACGAACCGACCTTCCAGCGGGTGGTCGACCCCGCCACCGAGGCGGTGATCGCCGAGGTCCCCCTGGCCGGTGAGAAGGAGGTCGACGCGGCCGTCGAGCGCGCCCGCGCCGCCGCCCCCGCCTGGCGGGCCATGGCCCCGGGCGACCGGGCCCGGCTACTGCGCGCCGTGGCCGCGAGGATCGACCAGCACCGCGAGGAACTGGCCCGAACCGAGGTGCGCAACGCCGGTCACCCCGTCGAGCAGGCGCGGTGGGAGGCGGGCAACGCGCGCGACGTGTTCGAGTACTTCGCCGCCGCGCCCGAGCGGGCGACCGGACGGCAGATCCCCGTGCCCGGCGGGTGGAGCGTGACCTTCGCCGAGCCGCTGGGCGTGGTCGGGGTGATCGTGCCGTGGAACTTCCCGATGCCAGTGCTGTCGTGGGGCGCGGCCCCCGCTCTGGCTGCCGGGAACACCGTGGTGGTCAAGCCCTCGGAGCTGACGCCGCTCACCGCGCTGCGGATCGCCGAGCTGGCGCTGGAGGCGGGGCTGCCCGAGGGCGTGTTCCAGGTCGTTCCCGGCACGGGGCCGGTCGCGGGTGAACGCCTGGTGCGGCACCCGGGCGTGGACAAGGTCGTGTTCACCGGGTCCACGGCCGTGGGGCGGCGGATCATGACCGCCGCCGCGGAGGACTTCACCCGGGTGACGCTGGAGCTGGGCGGCAAGAGCGCCAACGTCGTCTTCGCCGACGCCGACCTGGAGAGGGCGGCGGCCGGGGCGCCCGGCGGGGCGTTCGACAACGCGGGCCAGGACTGCTGCGCGCGCTCGCGGGTGCTGGTGCAGCGGTCGGTGTTCGACCGGTTCCTGGAACTGCTGGAACCCGCCGTCACCGGGATCGCCGTGGGCGACCCGTCCGACCCGGCGACGGCGATGGGGCCGCTGATCTCGGCGGCCCAACGGGACCGGGTCGCCTCCTACGTGCCCGAGGACGCGCCGGTGGCCTTCCGGGGCTCGGCTCCGGAAGGCCCCGGGTTCTGGTTCCCGCCCACGGTGCTCACCCCGACCGACCCGAACGCCCGCGTACTGCGCGAGGAGGTGTTCGGCCCGGTGATGTGCGTGGTGCCGTTCGAGGACGAGGCCGAGGCGGTCGCGCTGGCCAACGACACCGAGTACGGGCTGGCCGGGTCGGTGTGGACGCGCGACGTGGGACGGGCGCTGCGCGTGGCGCGCGGGGTGCGGGCCGGGAACCTGTCGGTGAACTCCCACTCGGCGGTGCGGTACTGGACGCCGTTCGGCGGGATGGGGCACTCCGGGATCGGCCGCGAGCTGGGGCCGGACGCGCTGGAGGCGTTCACCGAGACCAAGACCGTCTTCGTCTCCGACGACACCTGAGAACACCAGGTCCTCAGGACACCCGGCGCGCGACCGCGCCGGTATCAGGCAGGGACATCGACCCGAGGGGGGAACATGCAGCGGTTCGACGGGCGCGTGGCCGTGATCACGGGCGCGGGCAGCGGGATCGGCAGGGCCACCGCGCTGCGGCTGGCGGAGGAGGGCGCCCGGATCGTCGCCGTGGACGTCGACGAGGAGGGCGGCAAGCGGGTCGCCGAGGACACCGGGGGGCTGTTCGTCCGGACCGACGTGACCGACGAGGAACAGGTGCGCGAGGCGTTCGCGACCGCGCGCTCCGCCTACGGGAGCGTGGACGTGGCGTTCAACAACGCGGGGATCTCGCCGCCCGACGACGACTCGATCCTCACCACCGGGATGGACGCCTGGCGGCGGGTGCAGGAGGTCAACCTGACCTCGGTGTACCTGTGCTGCAAGTACGCCCTGCCGCACATGCGCGAGCGGGGGCGCGGGTCGATCGTGAACACGGCGTCGTTCGTGGCCACGATGGGCGCGGCCACCTCACAGATCTCCTACACCGCGAGCAAGGGCGGGGTGCTGGCGCTCAGCCGGGAGCTGGGCGTGCAGTTCGCACGGGAGGGCATCCGGGTCAACGCCCTGTCGCCCGGACCGGTGAACACGCCCCTGCTCCAGGAGCTGTTCGCCAAGGACCCCGAGCGCGCCCAGCGCCGCCTGGTGCACGTGCCACTGGGCCGGTTCGCCGAGGTGACCGAGATCGCCGCCGCCGTGGCCTTCCTGGCCAGCGACGACGCGTCGTTCATCACCGCGTCCAACTTCCTGGTGGACGGTGGGATCTCCGGGGCTTACGTCACTCCGCTGTAGGGCATGTAGTGGCCGACCGTACGAGGAAGGGGTGCCGATGCGGCCCGTGATCGGGATCTCCGCCTACGCCGAACAGGCCCGCTGGGGTGAGGCCTGGGACCTGCCCGCCGTCCTGCTGCCGCGGGCCTACGCCGACCAGGTCGCGGACGCCGGCGGCGTGCCGGTGCTGCTGCCGCCCCTGGCGGGGGTGGGCGGGGCCGTGGAGCGGCTCGACGGCCTGCTGCTGGCGGGCGGCGGCGACATCGACCCGGGGCGGTACGGGGCGCCGACCGACGCGCGCACCGCCGGGGTGCGGGGCGCGCGGGACACCGCCGAGATCGAGCTGCTGGAGGCGGCTCTGGCGCGTGGGCTCCCGGTGCTGGGGGTGTGCCGGGGCATGCAGCTGCTCAACGTGGTGCGCGGCGGCACGCTCAACCAGCACCTGCCCGACCTGGTCGGGCACCACGGTCACCGGGAGAGGGTCGGGGTGTTCGGCACCCACCCGGTGACCGTGGCCGAGTTCTCCCGCACGGCCGACGTGCTGGGGCGCACGGAGCTGGAGGTGCCCACCTACCACCACCAGTCCCTGGCGGAGCTGGGCGAGGACGTGACCGCCACGGCGTGGGCGGACGACGGGACGGTGGAGGCGATCGAGTACACCGACCGGTTCAACGTCCTGGGGGTGCAGTGGCACCCGGAGATGGGGAAGGATCCGTCGCTGTTCCAGTGGCTGGTGGAACGGGCGTCCGGCTCCGACCGCGGGTGAGTCGGCACGGGGGACACCCCCGTCGTACGGAGCGGCCGACGGCGGAGCGTCACGCGGCCGGAACCCGTCCGCCCCACCCGGGCGCGGCCTTGACCCTGACACCGGTGTGAGGGTCGATGATGGGGCGAGGAGCAGCACCCGCCCACGAAGGAGGAGCACCGATGCCCGATCCCGACGCCCCGTTCGAGCCGTGCGCCCTGCTCGCGGAGAGCCGACTCGGTGTCCTGGCCACGATCAAGTCCAACGGCCGCCCGCAACTGTCCCCCGTCATGCCCTTCTACGACCGGGAGACCGAGACGCTGTACGTGTCGATGACCGAGGGCCGGGCCAAGACGGCGAACCTGCGCCGGGACCCGTGGGCGGCGCTGGAGGTCACGGCCCCCGACGGGAGGGCGTGGGCCACCGCCGAGGGGGCGGTGACGCTCACCGGGCCGGGCACCGACCCCCATGGCCCCGAGGTGGGGGCTCTGGTGGACTACTACCGGCGCGCGGCCGGGGAGCACCCGGACTGGGAGGAGTACCGGTCGGTGATGGTCGCCGACCGCAGGGTACTGATGACGATGGCGGTCGAGCACGTGTACGGCGCCAGCATCCGCTGAACGCACCCGGGGCGTGCGGCGAAGACCCGGGTGCGCCAGGATCTCCCCCGTGCCCTTCACGATCAGCCACGCGGCGGCGGTCCTCCCGCTGGCCCGAACACGACTGCCCACGGCCGCGCTCGTCGTCGGCGCGGTCGTCCCCGACCTGCCGTACTACCTGCCGCTGCCGGTGTCCTCGGCGCACACCCACCAACCGTGGGGCCTGGGCGCGGACGTGCTCATGGGCGCGGTGGTCCTGGTGCTGTACCGGTACGCCCTCCGTGCGCCGTTGCTCGCGCTGGCGTCCCGGGCGGACGGCGGACCCGGTGAGCGGTCCGGGCCGCTCCCCCGGTCGGTCCCGCTGACCGTGGCGGCGCTGGCGGTCGGCGCCCTGACGCACATGGTGTGGGACTCCTTCACCCAGCTCGGCGGAGCCGTGGTCCGGGCGTGGCCGGTGTTGAGCACCCCGGTGGTCGGCCCGCACCTGCTGTTCAACGTGCTCATGTACGCCAGTTCGGCGGTCGGCCTAGCGGCGGTGGCCTGGTGGGCGGTGCGCCGCGTACGGGCCGGGGAACGCGGGGGCGCAGGGCTGGACCGGGGTGCGCGCGGTGCCGTGCTCGGCGGGATCGCCGTCTGCGCGACGGCCGGGGCGGTGGTCGCGGTGCTGACCGCCATGCCCGCGCCGAGCCCGTACGACGCGGTGCGCGACCTGCTGATCGGATCGGTCACCGGGGGATGCGCCGGGCTCGGCGGCTACACGGTCGGGTGGTGGGGGCTGCGCGCCGCCCGCGCCGTCGGCGGGTCGGGGACCACCGTGGATCACGGCGCGGACCATTCCCGGTGAGCCGCTCGATCCCGGCTGGCCCGTGGACGCGGGTGTCGCACCGCATGCCCGACGACCCGGTCTGTCCCCCGCGCCGGGCCCGTACGACCACGACGTGCGAACGGCAACGGGATACGCGCTCCGCGTGCTCCATCGGTCACGAGAGTCGTGGAGACGTGACGCGCCCCTCCCCGGCCAACCCGATGCGACCCCCGGCGGCGAACCCTGCCGGGGCGGCCGGAGCGTCACCGCAGAAGGCGGGCGAAGGCGGCGTCGACGGCCCCGGGCAGGCGGGTGGGGTCGTCCGCGGCCTCGTCCCGGCCCGCGTGGAAGCACGCGAGCGCGAGCTCCGCGGCGAGCACGGCGGTGGCGCGGTCGGCCCCCCGGTCGCACAGCATCCGGCCCATCGCCTCGACGTACCCGCGGTACTTGGTGAGGCTGCGGGCGAGGAGCTCGGGATGCCGGGACACCAGCCGCTCGTGGCGCAGGTAGACCTCGTGCTCCTCGACCAGTCGCGCCACCAGCGCGGCCACGACCAGGCGCAGATGGGCCAGCGCGACCTGCAGGGAGTCACCGACGGGCTCTTCGGGAGGCGGTACGAGCTCGCTCAGGCAGGCGGGATCGGGCTGCTGCTGGGCGCTGAAGATCACCTCCTGTTTGTCACCGAAGTACCGGAAGAACGTCGCCCGGCCGACCTCGGCCCTCTCGGCGATGTCGTTGACGGTGACCCGGTCGAAACCGCGCTCGGCGAACAGAGCGTGGGCGGCTTCGATGATCGCCTCGCGGGTGCGCCGTTGCTTGCGCTCGCGAAGTGACTCCGGGCGTGGGAGCGGTCGTTCCATGTCATCATCCTAGAACTGGAGACTCCGCACCATAAGATATCGAGTATCAGACGATGGGGCTCATCGTTCGGTGCGAAGACACCCCCTCACCCTCCATCACACTCCCCCGCGGGTGGCCGCGCAAGCTCGGCCGACCGTTCCCGGGGCGGTCGCGGCCAGGACGAGGGCGGTGAACATCGCGAACACTCCTGTCGGATCGTGGACGCCCACACGCGGTCGGCGACGCGGCGAGGAGTCCCTTGCTCCCGACGTGATGATCCCGCGCGGGTGTGACAGCACGGGAGGGATCCTCAGGGATTCTTCCACCGCTCGTGCCGACGCGGTCCGGGCGCCTCAGGGCTTCACGCTGCCGCAGGTGAAGGCGGTGTTCCCGAGGAGCTCCGGAGTGACGGCCACCCCCGTGACGTACTCGGCCAGGGCGCAGGCCGCCGGTACGGACAGATGCTCGGGTCCGCCGTCCCCGAGGTGGAAACCGACGCGGCGCATCGGTTCGAGGAGGGCGTCGGGTTCGCGGCCCCACCGGTCGTCGGGAAAGAGTGGGTCGAACGAGACCCGGGTGACACCGTCCTCCGTCCACAGGAAGCGGCCCACGCGGTTGATGTTGACGAAGTGCGCGACCCAGGTGGTCCCCGACGACCAGGAGGGCACCCCCTTCGTGTGCACACCGACGAACCCGTTGGCCTCGACCATCAGCGTCCACTCCCCGACCCCGGTCATGGCGAGCAGCTGACGGCCGTCCCGGTACCGGGGGCCGAAGGCGGCCTCGGTCACCTCCCCCGCCCCGGTCAGCGCGGATTCCGGGCGCGCGTCGAGGCGGCGCAGGAGCTCCGGGGGCGAGAGGCCGCGGACGAGGGTGAGGCAGTAGGCGTACGCGAGGCCTGCGGGCTCGTCCTCGAACCAGAGGTAGTCGGCAGCGGTGGCGGTGACGTCCATGCCCCGCATCATGACGGGGGCCGCCGACAGTCGGGCGGCGGAGACGGGGTCCGCCGCCCGGCGGGGGCGCGTCCCCGCCCGGCCGTGGCGGATCCCTACGTGGCGCCGCGGCCGGTGAGAAGGCCGAGGAGGGCGCCCCGCAGCACCGCGTCCGTTCCGGGGGTACGGTTTCCGGCGATGCCGGAGCGGAACAGGGAGGCCCCCTCCACCAGCATCACGAAGACCTCGGCGCGGGCTCGCGCCCCGGCCTCGTCCAGTTCCGGGACGTGGTGCCGGATGGTGTCGGCGACGTGTCCGGTGTAGTGGGTGTAGAAGGAGCGCACGGCCGCGGCGTCGTCGTCGTGCGCCGCCAGCGCCCACACCTCGGTGAACAGCCGCACCAGCGACGGGTCGTCGTGGTCGGCCAGCACACCGCTGACCACGGCGTCGGGGTCGGTTCCCTCATCGGACGGACCGGTGCGGTCCGTGATCCGGGCCAGCGAGGTGGCCAGGACCCGGTCGAGCAGAGCGGTCAGCAGGTCGGGGCGCGTGGGGAAGTAGTGCTGGAGGTGGCCGAGGCGGACGCCGGCCTCCTGGGCGACGGCGCGCAGGGTGAGTTGCGCTCCCCCGGAGGCGGACAGCAACCGTTCCGCCGCGTCCAGCATTTCGGCGCGCCGCCGGAGCCCCTTGGCGGTCGCCCCACCGGCTGGTGAGGCGCTCACGAGGCGGCCCTCTCGGCGGGCGCCCCGGCCCGTTCGACGTCGACCAGCACCCCCCGGTCGGCCAGCGCCCGCAGGGCCGCGGACGGATCCGGGTGCTGTTCGGGGAAGACCACGCCCTCGGGCGCGGGGACCCCGTCCGCGCCCAGCACACGGAGCAGTCCCAGGTATCCGCCGACGGCGGTGAGGTGGCTCTGCCCGGCGGGGTCGGTGACGGTGGCGGTCCGGGCCGCGCCGGCGTGGGACACGTCGATCCGGAGCCGGGCGGTGCCGCCCTCACCCGGGGAGTAGAGCACCGCCCGGCGGGTCGAGGCCCAGCGTTCACCGTCGGCCCAGCGGAAGAAACCCACACCGCGCAGGGCCAGGAGCATCCGGGTGGCGGCGGGTGAGCTGAAGCCGATCCGGGTGGCGGCGGTGGCGGTGCCCAGGGTGAGCGGGAACGTGTACTGCTCGGGTGTGTCCATGCGTGCCACACGCACCGGGTCGGCGCCGATCCGCACCGTTCGAGAACCGCTCAGCGGGGTGGTAAGCCGGCGTCGGCCGTCCTCCACGACCTCGAAATCGACGCCGAGCCGGTCCATGAAGTCCACCGAATCGGCACCCGCCCGGTCCGCCATGTCCCAGCGGACGGCCGTCTCGACCCGCTCAGCCCCGCCCAGCGCCCGGGCGAGCGCGGCGGCGACCAGGCTGGTGACCCCGCCCATCCAGGCGGAGGACAGCAGCACCGGCGCGGTCGGCCGGGCCAGCGCGGCCAGGGTGACGGCCCGTTGCAGGCGGGCCGTCCACCGCGTCACGTCGACCTGGGGTATCCCGGCGGACATGGCGGCGCGCAGCACCCGGTCGTCCGGGTCGTTGACCGCGCTCACCACCGCCCGGACTGAGGCCCGGAACGGGGCGGGGGAGGACAGGTCCCAGGCGCGTGCCTCGCCGCCCAGTTCCTCGGCCAACGCCCGGCCCCGCTCCGGGGTACGGCCGGTCAGTAGGACGGGCATGCCCCCCTCCGCGGTCAGGCGGGCGAGTTCGGTCCCCACCGTCCCGTATCCGCCGGTGATGAGCACGGGGCCTGTCGGATCGAGTGTCAGTTCGTCAGCCATGCGAATAAATATAGGTCATATGACCTAAAAATGCCACACGACACCCCCGGTGCCACTCGGCACCGGGGGTGGCCGGGCGGCTCAGACCTTCGCGCTTCCGCAGGTGAAAGCGGTCTCCCTAAGGAGTTCCGGGGTGATCGCCACCCCCGTCACGTGCTCGGCCAGGGCGAAGGCCGCCTCTCCCGGCAGGTACTCCTCGGGCTCGTCCTCACCGAAGTGGAAGCCGACAAGGTGCATCGCGTCGAGCACGGCGTCGGGGGTGGCGCCCCAGCGGCCGCCGGGGAAGAGCGGCTCGAACGACAGACGGGCGACGGTGTCCTCCGCCCAGAGGAAGGCGTCCGCTCCATTGATGTTGGCGAAGTGCGCGATCCAGGTGGTTCCCGCCGAGGCGGGCAGGGCCCGTTCCTCGGAGACCCCCAGGTAGCCGTTGGGTTCGACCACCAGCGTCCAGTCCCCGACGGAGGCCATGGCGAGCAGCTGCCGGTCGTCTCCTCTCTGGTGCTCGAAGGCGGCCTCGGTCACCGCCTCCGCTCCGGTCAACGACGGTTCCGGACGCCCGTCGAGGCGGCGCAGGACCTCCGCGGGCGCAAGGCCCCGCACGAGGCTCAGGCAGTAGGCCTCCGCGAGATCGGGGAAATCCTCTTCGAACCAGAGGTAGTCGGCCGCGGTGGAGGTGACGTTCATACCGCGCATTCTGGCGGAGGCCGCCGACGGGCGGGGGCGAGGGCGAGGCCCGCCGCCCGCCGGGGCCGGGTGCGGGTCACCTTCGGCCGTCGGCACGCCCCTCGCGCAGCAGGTAGCGCTGGATCTTGCCGCTGGGGGTCTTGGGCAGACTCTCGGTGAAGTGCACCGTCCTCGGGTAGGCGTGCGCGGCGAACCGGGTCTTGACCAGGTCGCGCAGCTCATCGGCCAGGGCCTCGTCACCGACCGCCCCGGGGCGTAGGACCACGTGGGCCTCCACGACCTCGCCGCGCAGTTCGTCGGGGGCGCCCACCACGGCGGCCTCGGCCACCAGTTCGTGCCGCAGCAGCGCGCTCTCGACGTCGAAGGGGCCGATGCGGTACCCGGCCATGATGATGACGTCGTCGTCGCGGGCGGCGAAGTAGAAGTGACCGTCCTCGTCACGGGAGCCGGAGTCGCCGGTGAGGTACCAGCGGCCGTCGGAGGAGAAGCGTTCGGCGGTCCGTTCGGGCGCGTCGGCGTAGTGCGTGAACCACATCAGCGGGCTCCCGTCCCCGCGCAGGGCCACGCGACCGGTGGTCCCCGGCGGGGCGGGTTCGTCGCGATCGTCCAGGAGGACCTCCGCCGACCAGCCCGGCATGGCCTCGCCCATCGACCCGGGGCGCACCGGGGCGCGCACGGCGTCGGCCCACCCGTTGACGATGACCATGCCGTGCTCGGTCTGGCCGTAGTGGTCGCGCACCGTGGTGCCCAGCGCGTCCTCGGCCCAGGACACGACCTCGGGGGTGAGCGGCTCCCCCGCGGAGGAGGCCGCGCGCAGGCGCACACCGTCGGGGACGGGGACGTCGGCCCCGCGCAGCGCGCGGTAGACGGTGGGGGCCGCGGCGAAGTTGGTCACGCCGAATCGCGCCATCACGTCCCAGGTCAGGGCGGGAGAGAATCCGGCGTGCAGGAGCAGGCCGCGCGTCCCGGCGGCCATCGGGGCGAGGATCGCGTAGTAGAGGCCGTACGCCCAGCCGGGGTCGGCGGCGTTCCAGAAGACGTCGTCGGGGCGCACGTCCAGGCCCAGTTCCAGGTAGGCCTGGAAGGAGGCCAGGGCCCGGATGGGCACCGGCACCCCCTTGGGCGTGCCGGTGGTGCCCGAGGTGAACAGGCGGACGAACTCCGCGTCGCCGCCGCGCGCCACGGGGGCCGCCTTCGGCTCATCGCCCCGGTAGGTGTCGAGCAGCCGGCCCAGGGACAGGTCGCCCTCGGCGGGGTCGCCGCCCGCGACGACCACGCGCCACGGCGGGTCGGCGGGGATGTCCTGGCCGGGGTCGAGCTTGGGCCGCTGGTCGTGGTCGACCACGATGACGCGGGCCGCGCTGGCCGCCATCCGCAGCGCGATGGCGGGTGGGGCGAAGGCGGTGAACAGCGGGACGTGGACCGCGCCGCGGCGCCAGATGCCCAGGAGCGCCACCAGGAGGTCGGCGGATTTGCCCATGAGCACGGCGACGGCGTCGCCGGGGCCGACGCCCATGTCGGCCAGAGCGGCGGCGAAGCGCGCCGACTCGCGCGACAGCCACCCGTAGGTGAGGTCGCGTGCGGACAGGTCGGGCTCGACCACCGTGAAGGCGACCGCGTCGGCGGGATGCGCGTCGCACAGGAGTTCGGCCACGCACGCGTCCGGTGCGTCGAAGCGGGCGAGGAGCCCCCGCACGCGTTCGGAAGCCGATGTGGTCGACGCGCCCTCCTGGGAAACCGTACCGGTGTGGGTCATGCCCCTCCCCCTTCGTCTGCGGGTCCGTCGAAACCGACGAGTGCGTTACGTCCCCGTATGCTCCATGTCACACGAACGGCTGGATACCCCCGAAAGGGTGTGGTTCGGTGATCGCGGACCGGGACGGCTCGATGCGGCCGGATGACGGGGACGCCTTCCGACTGGCGCTCAGGACGGCCCGGCGCGGGGCCGGGCTGCCCGTGGCCTTCAGCGGTAGGGCGGCCGAGGAGGGGATGCGTCTGACGCAGTTCATCGGCGTGCGCACGAACGGACTGCGTGGGCTCCGGGTGGCGGCGGCCTCGGGGTTGGGCGGTCGGGTGCTGCTGTCGCGGCGGCCGGACGCGGTGGACGACTACGGTTCGGCCGCCTCCATCACCCACGAGTACGACGGTCCGGTCCTGGCCGAGGGTCTGCGCTCGGTGGTCGCGGTGCCCGTGGTGGTGTCCGGGTCGGTGGCGGGTGTGCTCTACGGCGCCTCGCGCGGCGCCGCCCTCGGGGACCGGGCCACGGACGCGCTGGTCGGGGCCGCGCGGGAGTTGGGCCATGAACTCGCCGTGCGCGACGAGGTCGACCGGCGGCTGCGGTGGTGGCGGGCGGCCCGCAGCAACGAGGGCCGCCTGGGCGGCGGAGCAGCGGTCGAGGAGGTCAGGGATCTGCACGCGCGGCTGCGCGCCCTGGCGCGACGGGCCGGTGACGAGGAGATGCGCGACGAACTCATGGACGCCGCCCGGCGCCTGGCCGAGCTGGGCGCCGGTGGGGCCACGCGCCCGGACACCGACGCCCGGCGGGCGTCATCGCTGTCACCGAGGGAGGTCGACGTGTTGGCCCAGGTGGCGCTGGGGTGCAGCAACGCCGAGGCCGGGGCCCGCCTGTCGCTGCGGCCCGAGACGGTCAAGGCCTACCTGCGCTCGGCCATGCACAAACTCGGCGCGGGCACCCGCCACGAGGCGGTGGTGGCCGCCCGTGGGCGGGGCCTGCTGCCCTGACCACGCACGCGTGGGAGCGGACGGGTCAGTGGTCGTCCCAGTGGCCCTCGTGGAGCGCGTGGCGATGCCCTTCGTGGACGTAGTCGACGTGGTCCTGGTGCGGCACCGCCACATGCCCGCACCCCTCACCGTGCTCATGGATGTGGCCCTCATGGGTGATGTGCTCCGTGCCCGGCTCACACTCGCACACGTGATCGCCGTGCTGGCGGTGCAGGTGCCCTTCGTGGACGTAGTCGACGTGGTCCTGGTGCGGCACCGCCACATGCCCGCACCCCTCACCGTGCTCATGGATGTGGCCTTCGTGGACAAGGTGCTGTGTCGCCATGTTCCGCCCCCTCAGCGCACGGTCGGGGCGACGAGGTACACACCCCGAGAAACCTTTTTTTCACCGTATCAGGAACGCCTGAAAAATGCGATGAATAACATTCAACACAAATCCCCGCAAAAATGCGCTTTCCTTTTACTCGTCTCTCACCGGGCGAATATCCGTGCCACCGGTCGCCGTTTCCGCCCCGGCCCCAGAACCCCTCCGTCGGCCAGACGGCGCGACGTACGGTAGACGGTGGACGGGATCGGCGGACGAGCGCACGCAGGACGGCGGCGTCGTACCTGGCCATGTCAGTGCGTGTGCCCCGCGTGCGCCCCGCGCACGTCCCACTCGGGGAAGGGGTCGGGCAGATCCTCCCAGGAGGCGGCGAGTTCGGCGTCGGTGAGCAGGCACGCGCGCAGCGCCGCGGTCAGCTCGGCGTGCCGCAGCCCGGTTCCGATGAACACCAACTCCTGGCGCGGGGAGACGGTTTCGGCCGCGGTGTGGTCCTCGTGGGCGTGGCCGAGCAGCGGGGCGTCGGCGGGGTTCCACGTCCCGGAGGGTTCGAAGCGGGCGACCGGGCCGGCCTGCGACCACAGTCCCGTGATCCGGGCGCGCGTGGCGAGCCAGAAGAAGCCCTTGGAGCGCAGCACACGGCCGAACCCGCCCGAGTCCAGGCGCTCGGAGACCAGGCCCCACAGCCGACCGGGGTGGAAGGGCCGATCCGCGCGGAACACCGTGCTGGAGATGCCGTACTCCTCGGTCTCGGGCACGTGGTCACCGTTGAGCTCTGCCACCCAACCAGGGGCGCGCGAGGCGCGTTCCAGATCGAACAACCCGGCGCCGACCACTCCGGCGGGGTCGATCTCGCCGCGGACGGCACGGATGACCTGGGCCAAGGGGTTGAGCCGCCGGACGGCGGCCTCGACCCGGTCGGCCTGTTCGGCGGTGACCAGGTCGAGCTTGTTGACGACGATGACGTCGGCGAACTCGACCTGGTCGATGAGCAGGTCGCTGACGGTGCGCTCGTCGTCCTCGTAGGCGTCCAGACCTCGCGCGACCAGGTCGTCGCCGCGGCCGAGCTCGTCGAGGAAGCTCACCGCGTCGACGAGGGAGACCATCGTGTCGAGTTCGGCGCGTTCGAGCAGGGTGGTGCCGTCCTCACCGGTCACGGCGAAGGTGGCGGCCACGGGCATGGGTTCGGAGATGCCGCTGGACTCGATCAGCAGGTGGTCGAAGCGGCCCTCGTCGGCCAACCGGTCGACCTCCTCCAGCAGGTCGTCGCGCAGGGTGCAGCAGATACAGCCGTTGGTCATCTCCACGAGGCGCTCCTCGGTGCGCGACAGGGCGCTCCCGTCACGCACGAGGTCGGCGTCGATGTTGATCTCGCTCATGTCGTTGACGATGACCGCCACGCGCAGCCCTCGCCGGTTGTTCAGTACGTGGTTGAGCAGGGTCGTCTTGCCCGCCCCGAGAAACCCCGAGAGCACCGTCACCGGAAGTCGATCGGCCTTCGTCGTCGTCACGCCACCCGTCCCCTCGCCGTCACACCGTGGGCCCCGCCCCGCGTTCGGGGGTCGTCGGAACGGGACGCGACTCTTGTTGAGAATGATTATCATAATCATCCAACATGCCGCATCCCGCGGTCAGGCCACGGCGGTGACGGCTTCGCCCGCGCGGCGGACCAGGTCGACGCGGTGGCGGACGTCGGCTTCGGTGAACAGCCCGGCGAAGAGGACGCCGCCCGGGTCGAGCGGCGCGGACTCGGCGAGGGAGCCGAGGTCGACGGGCTGGAAACCGGTGTCCCCGATGAGGTCGGCGACCTCGGCCTTGGCCCGGGCGTCGTCCCCGGCGCAGGCCATGGCCACGGGCATCGGCGAGAAGGCGCGGGTCTCCAGCAGCTCCTCCACCACGTGGGAGAAGGCGCGCACGACGGCGACCCCGGGGAGTCGTTCGGCCGTGCGGGACCCGGCGGTGGCGCCCGGGCCGAGGGCGGAGGCGACGCGGCCCCCGGCGGACACGGTCATGGGGTTGGTGGCGTCGATGACGGCCCTGTCGGCCAACAGGTGCCCGACCTCCTCCACCAGGGCGTCGACCCCCTCGTGGGGAACGACGAGCATGACGACGTCGGCGCCGGAGACCGCCCCGTGCCAGTTCGCCGCCCGCGCCCGATCGCCGAGGGAGTCCACGAACTCCGCGAGTCGGCCGGGGGCGCGGGAGCCGAACGTGACGGTGTGCCCGGCCCGGACCCAGGGCGGCGCCCTGCGCGAGCTCGGCGAACCGCTCACCATGCGCGAACTGGCCGCGCGGATGTGCCGCGAGCCGCCCAACGCGAGCTACGTCGTGGATCGCATGGAAAAGAGCGGGTGGGTGGAACGCAGGCCGCACCCCACGGACCGCCGCGCCAAGCAGCTCGTCCTCACCCCCTCCGGAACCGAGCTGCGCGAGCGTCTCATGGCCCGGCTGGCACGGGGCGGTCCGCTCGCGCACCTGTCGGGAGAGGAACGCGCCGCCCTGGAGGAGGCGCTGCTCAGGGCGGTGTGCGAGGACCGACCTCAGGACACGCAGGAGGGGCAGACCCCGAAGAGCTCGAAGGAGTAGTCGACCGAGCCGAACCCGCTCGCGCGCACGACACGTTCGACGAGCGGTGCGAGTTCCCCGGGCTCGGGCACCTCCTCGACCTCGCCGCAGACCCGGCAGACCAGGTGGTGGTGGCGTGCGTCGCTGCCGCACAGGCGGTACAGGCGCTCACCCTCGGACGAGCGCACGGTGTCCAGGATCCCGTCGTCGGCCAAGCGGCGCAGCGTGCGGTAGACGGTGGACAGGCTCGGTGGACGGGAGGATCGGGACCGCGGCCCGGCGACGAGCGCGTGCACCTCCTGCGCGCTCCGGAAGCGGGGGTCGCGACCGAGCGCGCGCAGGACGGCGGCGTCGTACCTGGCCAAGGGAACCTCCGTCGCGCATCCGCACCGGGACGGCCCCGCCCCGCGCTCGGGGGCCGGCGAAGCGGAACGGGACCCTTGCGGGAATGATTATCATAGCCACACAGGGGGCGGTGCGCACACTCCTCGGCCCACGAGGGCGGGAGCGGGGCCGTGGCGGTGACGGCCCCCGGCCGCCCTCGCCCATCCGGCGGGACGACCGTTCACCACGTTCACGCAGGAGCGTAGGTGAGGCAGTCCACCTGGTTCGAGACGTACCCGACGGCGATGCCCGGGGCCTGGCACTCGAGTCGAACGTTGTGCTGGCAGTCGGACATCTTGCAGGCGCCGACGTGCCCGGTGGAGACGGGGTCGCCGCCCTGGGCCGGGATGTTGACGTAGGTGTCGCACTGGGCGTGCTCGGACTCGCCCACGGTGATGGCCAGGGCGTGGCAGTTGTGGTCGGTGTTGTACGCGCACGCGTCCGCGCTGCACGAGTTCACCACGGGCAGGTTCGTCAGGGGCAGGTTCATCGCGGTTCCTCCAGTGTGTCGATGTACACCAGAGCCTTCCAGCGACGACGTTGAGCAGCCAGGAGGACACTCCGTGTCATGAACATTCGTGTGGGGCGTGCCCCGAACGGTGCGCGGACACGGCCCGGGACGCGAGGACGCCCGCCCGGGGCAGGCCGGGCGGGCGTCTCTCACGGGGGCCGGGGGCCCGGGGGCCCGGGGGCCTCGGGGCTATCCGACGAGCTCCTTCTCCCGGTCGCCGGACTCGTCCTCGCCGCGCAGGTGGGCCAGGAAGCGGGCCAGCTCCCTCTTGACGACCGGCGCCAGCAGGTACAGGCCGATGATGTTGAACAGCGCCGCGGCGAACACCAGCGCGTCGGCCAGGCTCAGGACCGAGCCCAGGGTCAGGACCGAGCCGACCACCAGGAACGCGCAGTACACGACGAGGTAGACGCGCTGGCTGCGCTGACCGTTGCCGAACAGGTGCGTCCAACCCTTGAGGCCGTAGTAGCACCAGGTGATGACGGTGCTCAGCGCGAACAGCACGACCGCGATGGTGAGGACGTAGGGGAACCACGGCATCACGGTGGCGAAGGCGTCCGAGGTCAGGCTCACACCGCCGGGCAGCTCCGCGCCGTCGGCCGCGGCCTCGCGGGCGGCGAGCCAGGACTGCGGGGAGGCGATGACGATGGTCACCGCGGTCATGGTGCAGATGAGGACGGTGTCGATGAACGGGGCCAGCATGGCGACCAGGCCCGCGCTGGCGGGGTAGTCGGTCTTCACCGTGGACAGGGCGATCGGGGAGGAGCCGATCCCGGCCTCGTTGGAGAAGGCCGCCCGCTGGAAGCCGATGATCATCGCGCCGATGACACCGCCGGCGACACCGCTCGGGGCGAAGGCTCCGTCGATGATCTGGCCGAGCGCGCCGGGCAGCAGGGGGAGGTTGGCGCCGATGACGACCAGGCAGCCCACCACGTAGACGAGCGCCATGCTCGGCACGAGCTTGCTGGTGACCTTGGTGATGCTGCCGATCCCGCCGATGACCACGGCGCCGACGAGGACCGCGAGGACCACACCGAAGACGAACGACCCCAGGCCGCCGCCGAGCGGGCCGCCCTCACCGCCGGTGACCGTGCGCAGTTGCTCGAGCGTCTGGTTGGCCTGGAACATGTTGCCGCCCGCGACGGCGAAGATGAGGACGAACGCCGCGGTCAGACCGGCCAGAACCTTGCCGAGGGGGGCCAGCCCCCGCTCGGCGAGCCCCTTGGCGAGGTACTTCATGGGACCGCCGCTGACCTGGCCGTCGGGGCCGATCTCGCGGTACTTCACACCCAGCGTGCACTCGGCGAACTTGACCGCCATCATCAGCAGGCCCGCGAGGATCATCCAGAACGTGGCGCCGGGCCCGCCGATGGTGACCGCGATGGCCACACCGGCGATGTTGCCCAGACCCACGGTGCCGGAGACGGCGGCGGTGAGCGCCTGGAAGTGGGTCACCTCGCCGGGCGCGTGGTCACCGAGGCCGCGGCGGGCGATCCGGACGGCGGTCAGGGGCTTTCGGAACTGGAGGAAGCCGAGGTAGACGGTGAAGACCACGCCGGCGGCGATGAGCCAGGCGACGATCCAGGGGAACTCCGCCCCGAAGACGGGGACCTTGGCGAACACGACGTCGCTGAGCAGCGTCGCTATCGGGTCGAACACGGCGTCGACCGCGCCTTCGATGGTCTCGCCGATGCTCTGCTGTTGGGGTACGGCGTCAGCGCTGGTCATGGAGCGCACCTTTCGGCCTGGGAGGACCCGGAACGGCTCCGCGCGCCCGGTGGTCGGGCCGCACGGGACCCTTCGGCCGCCTCGTGGGCGGTCGGTTCCGGTCCTTCGAACGGGCTTGGTGAAGTCGGGCCCCGTGGGTGCTCGGGGTTTAGCACCCCTACAGGGACGCTTTAGCCGAACTTCACTTTCGGGATCCTAAGCCCGCAAGAGTGGCAAGCAACACAAAAGCGGCGAAGCTTTACTTTTGTCCCATGCGCCACATCAGTCCGCCACGGTGTGTCATCAGCGTTTACACGAGAGTGGCCCAGAACGCGCGAAGCCCGACGGCGCGGGGCTTCCCGCCTGCCGTCGGGCACTGGTGCGCGTCGCCATCCGGGGACACCGCGTCAACCAGGGGCGTTATTCATTCGTTATCTCACTCGGGGCGTCGACCGTCCGCTTCCGTGTCCACCCGAGGCCGCTCAGTCCGCGGTGGTCCGGACCGGGCCGGGAACTGCGCCACGTGTCTCCGAAGGGTCCCGCCGCTCCCGCGCTCAGGTGCTCTGGGCGGCACGGACGAGGATGTCGTAGGTGTCGGTCGTGTGCTCCAACTCCACACCGAGCCCGCGCGCCCACCCGTCCAACTCCGCCTGCACGGCGGGGCCGTCGCGGTCGTCGTCCACGACCACCTCCAGCTCCAGGAACGTGCCCAGGCCCTCCACCCGGTCGACGCAGACCAACATGTCGCGCAGCACGCCGGACCGGCGGTCCTTGACGATGCGCAGGCTGGGCGCGTACCCCATCCGCACGACCGCCGCGTGCATCTGTCCCCGGTCCGCGACGGCCGTCTCGTGCTCGGTGTACTCCATCGGGTTGGCCGTGGGCGTCTTCGTGGTGAAGACGTGCAGTCCGTCCTGGGTGCGCAGGCGGCAGAAGGTACGCCCGACCCGGGGCATCCCCGGCTCCCACCCCGCCGGGGCGTAGGCCTGGTCGTCCTGGAGCACCGGATCCCCCAGGGCGACCCCGGCCTCCCGGAGCGCGGCCAGGAGCGCCCCGGCGTCCGCCACCCGGTACTTGGTCTCGATCTCACGCATCGCGGTCCCGCCGCTACCAGCCCGCGCCGGAGGCGAGCCCGCGCAGGGCGGGGCGTACGGCGTCGAGCACGGTCGGGAACCACACCGAGAACGGGCGGTCACCCGTCATCCGCTCCAGTTCGGCGGGGTCAGCGAACACGGTCTCGGCGATCTCGTCGGGGTCGGGCCGGGGAGCGTCCCCGACCATCCCCACGAACAGGTGGTTGTACTCCTGCTCGACCAGCTCCGAGTCCGGGTCCCGGTGGTGGTAGCGCACCGTTCCGGCCTCCCGCATCAGGGCGGGCGCAACCCCCAGTTCCTCCCCGACCCGCCGCGCCGCGGCCGCGAACGGCGGGGGGCCCGGGTAGGGGTGGCCGCAGCAGGTGTTCGACCACACGCCGGGCGAGTGGTATTTGCCCAGGGCACGGCGCTGGAGCAGCATCCGCCCCCGTTCGTCGAGGAGGAAGACCGAGAAGGCCCGGTGCAGCCGTCCCGGGGCCTGGTGCGCGGACAGTTTCTCGGCCGTACCGATCGTGACTCCGGCCTCGTCGACCAGTTCGAGCATGATCGGCTGGTCGGAGCCGCTGTCGGGAGCGAGTCG